>JAIXXE010000139.1 GCA_027490875.1 Alphaproteobacteria bacterium | reverse complement strand
GCAAGCGGGCGAGATGATTTTCAGCACCACGGCCAATGCCATTCAGCTGTGCCGCGGCACCGACTGGGTGAACATGAACATGCCCAGCCCCACGGCGCCCAACACGGGTTGCACCAACCCCACGGGCGTGCGGGGAGAGATCATTTTTAATAGCACGAGTCGCGTCCACCAAGTGTGCAATGGCAGCCAATGGGCCGATATGGCCTGCGCAGCCGAAGCCACCACCGGCAGCGGCTGTACCGACCCAGTCGGCGTCTCGGGCACCCTGACGCGCATCACGCAGGGGAGCATCACTGCTCTGATTGGCTGCAGCGGCACGCGCTGGCAGCAATTGGGGGTGTTGTGTGGGCCAGCCGTCTGCCCAACAGCCAAGGCTGTTTATACCGCTGGCACTACCACCATTACCGTGCCCCCTGCCTGTACCGGTATGATTGTTAAAGCCTGGGGCGCTGGTGGGGGCGGTAGCCCTTTTGGACCTAGCCAATCAGGTGGTGCCGGTGGTTTTGCGCAGGCAACAATACCCGTAACGGCGGGTGAGAGTTTGGACGTGTTGGTGGGGAGCGGTGGTACTGGGTCTACTACTGGCCAAAACGGGCCATTTGCCGGTGGAACTGGCTTAGGTAATGGTGGTGCGGGGAGTGGTTCGCACGGTGGCTATACTAACTACCGTGGTAGTGGGGGAGGAGCTGGCTCGGGTATCCGACGTGCTGGCTCACCACTGATTGTGGCGGGTGGTGGTGGCGGTGCAGGTTCTGGCAGTGGCACTGGTGGTGCGGGTGGCGGCGCGAATGGCCAGAACACGCAATCGTGTAGCTATTGGGGTGCGGGTGGTAGCCAAAGTGCGGCTGGTGCCAGCGGCAGTGGTGCTGGCGGCACTGCTGCCTCGGGCGGCAATGGTGCCAGCCCCGGCGAGGTTTCAGGGATTGGTTTGGGTGGGGGTGGTGGTGGTTACTTCGGGGGTGGTGCTGGTGGCGGTGCGTGGGGCGTAGAGTACTGTGGTGGGGCTGGTGGGTCGGGCTTTGTGACGGGTACTTCAACGACCAACACGGCTGGCTCTGGCCCAACGGCCCCGAATACCGGCGATGTTGATTATGCTGCCGGTGTTGCTGTGGGTGGTAGTGGGTGTAGTAATAATTGCACTGCGGCAACTGGCGGTAGCGGACGTGTGGTCATCCAGTGGGTGAGCCAGTAGTCTATCGGTTCGGGTGCGATACATAGAATACGTCACGGGCTTGAAAAAGACTTGACGTAACTTTGGGGACGTCTTTAACTTAGTCCATGAACAAAAAAATCTTCACTCTGCTGGCTGTTGCGCTTGTACCCATGTTGGGCTTTGCCCAAGGGATTGAACGGGTAGCCAATACACCAACCGCAGGCAGTGATTTTGTGATTCAAAATCAGGTGAACAGTTTACAAGGCCAGATTCAGCGCCTGCAAACCTTTTTGGGAGAAAACCGCGCTGCCGTTAACAACAATACCTTGCTGGTTGGCGGGAATGGCACCGGTGGCGTAAGCGGTACAGGCGGCGTGAGTGGCACCAACGGCGTTGGCGGCACCGGCGGCGGTAATGGTATGTCGGGGCCCAGTGGTACGGCTACGGTTTACCCCCGCTGCGCTGGGAATGAAGTGTTGACCAGCGATGGCCGCATCGTGCGTTGCACCCGCGTGGTTGCCGACTTGCCAACCTGTGGGGCGCACCAGTTTATTACCTCGGATGGAACGAGGCTGACGTGCAAAAACCAGCCGCTCTCTGTTTGTGAGCGGGCGATTGGGACGGTGGTGGAGTTCTATACCACCGTGGGCTATGTGGGAGCCTGTGGCTATAACTTCAACACCGTGTATTGCAATGCCAACCCTGCCGGCACTGACCGCAGACCCGGCTGCCACAGCGTAACGCCCAATGGTAGAACCTGCCTGTACGGTGTGGATTGCCCCACCTGGGTGGTTGGAACACCTACACCAGATGGCCTGCGGTGCAACATCAACGGGTCGCTCTGCCGCGACGGGCGCTGTGGTGGGTCTGGCGGCGGTTGCCCTAACTAGAGTGGCTGCTGCAACACTGGGCATGAGGGTTTATGCCTTCAGTGCTTGCCCTGAACGACTAAGCGGATAAGGATAGGCCATGCGCGCTATCCTTATCCTGTTTTTGTGTAGTCTTTCCTCTATTGGCCTTGCCCAAGGGATTGAACGGGTGGCGAATACGGCTGCGACAGGCAGTGATTTTATTATTCAGGGCCAGTTGAATACCTTGCAAGGTCAAGTGTTGCGGTTGCAGACCCAGATTCAACGGCTTCAGACGTTCCTCTCGGAAAATTCTACACTTGCGGGCACTATGGGTGTGAGTGGTACGGCGGGTGTTTCTGGAACGGCAGGCGTGAGCGGTACAGCGGGCACCAATGGGGCCCCGGGGACTTCTACGGTCGCCGCAACTGTGTACCCACGGTGCGGCACCAACGAAGTGCTCACCAGTGATGGCCGCACCATTCGTTGCGTGAGTATTAAGGAGGAGTTTGCGTCTTCCTGTAAAAGCCTGCTGGATACTGGTAAGAGCACGGGCAGTGGTACCTACAGGATTGACCCCGAACAGGACGGCACGACCATCTCGGTCTATTGCGACATGGAGACAAACGGCGGTGGCTGGACACTGATTGCCAAGAATAATCAGGCGACTTGCCCGCCGCTTAAAAATGGTACGCCCCCGATGGACCTTAGCGAAGGATGCCAGACCTGGCAGGTGCCTATGGCTTTGACGGCCGCCAGTACCCAAATCCTGTTTCATGACCGCTCGGGTAACAAGTGGGCACGCTACGGGCTTAACGCGGCGGCGCGTAATTTTCTATCCACCACCAGCACGGCCTCTACTTTGTTGAATATTGATATTCAGGCACACAGCGGTTACCGCGTTTGTCCGTTCGGTCGCGTTGAGTATGCAGGTGGGGTTTACGACTTTGAGTTTGCCGACAACTATCCAACCCAGTTTACTGGATACGCAATTACACGCAGCGGTGGAGCCCGATACTTCGATAACCCCATCCATGCCCCATGGGATATTTGGTATAGCTGCCAGCAGATGACCCCAGGGCCGCACGGCTATTACTACATGCCGAACCACATTACCTATGGTATTCGTTAAGCGTGGTTACCAACAACCGGAACCCTTGAAAGGTATGTGTATGAAACTGGTTGCTGCTGTACTCACCCTCACCTTTATTGCTGGCATTGGCTTTGCCCAAGGGATTGAACGGGTGGCGAATACGGCTGCTTCGGGCGCTGACTTTGCCCGTGACCAGCTTTGGAACACCCAGTTTGGGGCTCTTAGGGCAGAAAATGCTGGGCTTAAAATTCAGACGCAGGTCCTCCAGGGCCAAGTTGCCCAGCTGTTGCAGTATATCGGGGCTTCCACAACGTTGGTGGTGAGTGGAACGACCACCAGCGTAAGCGTAACAAGCGGAGGCGTTACGACCACCTTAACGAGTGCCACCGTGCCAGTCACGACCTATCCGCGCTGTCAGCCGGGTGAGATGGTGACGGCCAACGGCAGCGCTTTGGCGTGCCAGCGTTTGACGCTGAACATGCCTACGTGTGCTGCGGGGCAGTACCTAACCAGCAATGGCGTGGCGCTAAGCTGTGTGGCGTTGCCAACGGCGAGTGAGGCACCTTCCAACCCTTGTGGCAACGACGCTAACAATCCCCACGTCTTCATTGGAGGCATTTGCCACCCATTGCGTCCACCACCACCGCCAGACCGAAACTGGGGTAATTAAAGGAAGAATTTGTTCCACGCTCGCGCCAAACAGCTTTGTCGGGAGAGAGGCGGGTGGTTTTTAGGCGGTTGCCCTAACTAGAGTGGTTGGTGCCACACAGGGCGTGGGGGTTTATGCCTTCAGTGCTTGCCCTGAATGATTAAGCAGATAAGGATAGGCCATGCGCGCTATCCTTATCCTGTTTTTGTGTAGTCTTTCCT
>JAIXXE010000075.1 GCA_027490875.1 Alphaproteobacteria bacterium | reverse complement strand
TTGCCGCCTGGAAAGATTTCGTAGCGCAGGTTGAAGACCCGCAAGACCCGTTCAACCGCCACACCAAAGGGTTCTTCAATATGGGCAGGCTTCAGCACTTGGTCGGTACCGGCGTACATGCGCAGCCGCCATTGCCCCTTACCAGCCTGATTGACCATCGTTTCAAGCGCATCAACCAAGGGGACTTCATCAAAGTGCAGGCTTACACGGGCTTCTTTCAGCACCGTTTCGGTCACAGCAGCACTGCGTCCGGCCTCTGCCCCCACGGCCGTGCCGCCTGTGGCGTTGGCGCGGTCGGTAATGACCAAGCGTTGGGTGCCATCGTACTTCACCACGCGCAAGGGTTGGCCACTCCGGCTTTGCAGGCGCGCCAACAGGGCATTTAATACCTGCGCAAAGGGTTCTTGCGCCCGTAACGAAATTTCCATTTCTGGCAAGCTGGCATTCACATCATCCAGGTCCCACACCACGGTCCAGGCGTTGCCGCCAATCTGGTCAAGCATCCGCTGCAGCGCGCGCCGTACGGTAATGCGCTCCTCGTTAATCCGCACCATACCGTTTTGTAGGTCAAGCGCAGGGCCACGGGCAGTACCAACGGCAATTTCGCGGCCAGCGCCAGTCCCAACAGGTTCGGCTACCATGGCCGAGCCAGCCCCAGCCTGCGGCGCAACGCGGGGCTGACCCCCTGTTGCCAGCGAAGGCATGTCATCCATGCTTTGGGGCTGGGTGCGGCGTGGCTGAGCAAAGTTTTGGGCTAACTGTTTGCCATCCAGCAGGCCTGGGTCGGCTGCAATGCGTTCCAGCGCTTGTGACGTATTGGCTTCCCCCGTCGCCAACCGATTCATTTGTGTATCGCGGGGCAGGCTGGCAGTCTGGGTTGGCAGCGTGGTGCGCCAATCGGCAAGCTCACGCTCGGTCTTGGCCCGCAATTGGGCATGGCCGGGAATGAACAGACCGCGTGTGTCATCCACATACTCGGCCACCGGTGTTTGCGCCACAGGGGCAACAAAGCCCGGCACAGGGCCAGCCTCGGCCACTGCCGCTTGGATGACAGTTGGTATAGCCAAGCCTAGGGCAACCCAGTGGCGGTAGCGACGGATAGAAAACTCAGTTGCCATGATAAGCAGCTTGCAACCTCTTGTTATGGATTTAGCCTACGGCAGTGAGGTGGTTGGGTGAAAGAGGGGAAGCCTCCAACCATGATACGCCTGTGACCAGAAAAGCATAAAACTTGCTATTTTTTTAAGCATAAGCCCCGACAATGACGCCTGAGAATTGAGTTTGCCAAGCTTTTCTGGCATAGAAACCCTGTATGGATCCGCGCTACCGCTTTACTTTGGTTGTAAGCCTAATTTTGGTCACCTGGTGGGTATGGGTCTTTGTCAGTACCTTCCTGATGGGGCCGCGCGGCCTTAACTGGGACCGCTACCAACAAGGGATTGTGCTGCTTTCGCTGGCAGTATGGTTGGGCTTCATGATGGTTTGGTTGGCCAACCGCCTCATTGCGTGGCAGCGCCAGCGCGCCACCGGCTTTGAAGCCGAGACCCACGACGAGTTCGGCACGGCCTTCCAAATGCTCAACAGCGCGGGGCAGAGTGAACCATTTTCCATCGCACTTAGCAAATTTCAACCAGCCTTGGTGGCCCCACCTGCCGCCGATGCCGACCTACACCCCCTTGAAGCCGAGCTGATTGGCTTCTTGCACGGCTACCGCTCCTGGCCAGCCAACCCTACCAATCACGATATCAGCCTTTACGAACAGGCGCTCGCCCGCTGGAACGTGATGCGCCACATCCCAAACACCGGCGTATGGCACCGGGTTGCGGCGCTGGCGCGCGACCTCTCCATCCTTCATGCCCTTGAAGAACGCCGCGTACCGCCCAAGTGGTACCAGCTGTTGAAGCGCGACGTCATTACCTTTAAGCGCCGGAGCGTGACCCGCCCCGGAATGAGTGCGCTCATCCTTTCAACCATGCCGGCCTTTCGGCGGTTGCAGCACGACGCCGAAGGGGTGGCCGTGCAACGCAGCTTGCTGGCCGCACTACGCTACGCCAATAACCCACAGCAAATGCCAGTAAATACGGGCCCGTTGGCTGCGTCGTTGCTGGAAGGCTTGGCCCGCGCCGAGGCCCAGCTGGGGCTGATTGATATCTCTGAACTCGACCAGCTTACCCCGGTTCGTAAAGCCATGCTGGAGCAAGCGCTGGATGAAACCTGGTTAGGCCTGCTGGCCCAACAGGAACCCGCCAGCAGCCTAAACCCCACCACGACGCTCTATCGCGGTGGCACCACCGGCAATGTACAGCACTGGCTGAAGCTGGATACCTTGCTTACAGCGCTTGGCCCGCAACTGAATGCCGAGCTGCGCAGTGTGCTCGACCTTTGGGACGCCCCCACCGGCGACCCGCGCCGCCACCCCAGCTGGAGCCAAATCGGCCCACTGCTGCAAGAACGCAAGCTGATTGACGACAGCTACCACGGGGTAGGCGCCGATGCTGGCACCTTCAGGCTGGCCCTCGCCCCCAGTGCCCATGGTACCGCCGAAGGGGCCGATATCTGGGGCCCAGCCGTATTGCTGAACCTCAACAGCCCCACCACCGCCGCATTGCTGCAAAAGTGGCAGGCGCTCCCCAGCGGGGAGTCGGCCGACTTGGCGCTTGATCTCACCCTTCTTAAAAACCGTGCCGAGGCTGGCTTGCAACGCCTTGATGCCCGCCTGCGGGAGACCTTCTAATGGCACATCCTTTAGCGGCACGCTGGCAACTGCTGGCGTTCGACCTTGACGGCACGCTGGCCGACACGGAAAGTTTTTCAATCCCCAATCTGCTGGAACTTCTGGCAGGCCATTACGGGGTAACGCTCTCGCTGCCCGATTTTCATGCCCGTTACCATGGGATGTCGGGGCAGAATCTGCTCGATACACTCAATGCTGACTACGGCACCGCAATGGAGTGGGCCGAGTTTGCACCGCGTCGCATGGCGGCGCTGGAAGCGGTGATTAAGCTACGCGGCGTGGAGGCCATGCCGGGGATGCTCCAGATGCTGCGGCGGGTGCTCGCGCAAGGGCAACAGATAAGTTTGGTCAGCAACAGTACGCCCGCCCGGATTGCCCTGACCCTGACCCACATCGGCGGTCAGCGCCAACATGGGGTGCTGCTGCCGGCGATTTTTGAAGGTCATTGTTTCAGCGGCACCGATCCAGCCTTCCCCAACCGGGCCAGCAAGCCTGCCCCCGATGTGTACTTAGCCGCTGCCGCTTCCTACAGCGCCAACCCAGAACGATGCTTGGCAGTGGAAGATTCCGTCACGGGGGTTAAGGCTGCCGTGGCCGCAGGGTTTACCTGCTGGGGCTACACCGGGGCAGCCGCCCAGCAGGCCGAGGCCACCGCCAACCTTGCCGCTGCCGGGGCCAGCAAGGTCTTTCATCATTGGGATGATTTTCAGCCCTAAGGCTTTGTGAAGGCGTCGGGCGTGGGGGAGTCTAGGTCGGTGGCCTGCACGTAGCCTTCGTCGCCGTTTGGCACCACGGTTACGGCACACCAGCCTGCTTGGCAGGGCTCTTCCAGCGCCACCACCACACCGGGGGCCAACCGTGCCAGTGCGCGGCTGGTTGGGTCGGGTTTGCGCAGCAGACGTATGGGGGCTTGGGTGGCGACCACGGCGGTAACCCGGCGGCTGACCATCGCCTGATGCACCCAGCCTTCTTCGCCCTCAAAATCGCGTATTTTTAAATAGTTATCAAACCTCGCCAACAGCGCCACGGGGTAACCGGCCCGCCAATACACCCACACAATCGGGTACTGCGTGCCCGGCCCGCTGCGCACGTTCACCTCGCCGCGTTTTAAGCTGGCGCTGCGGGGGAAGACTTCGCCGCTGTAAAGGCCAGCGGGGGCCTCTGGCTGCGCCACCAGCACGCCCAGCGGCAGCATCGTGGCAAGCAGGGCTAACATTCGCATAGCCTGTTGTAGCGCAGCCAAGGCCCTTCGCCAAGGCAGCCCCGCCTAACGGGGCAGCCCCTGTGGCAAGGGTGCAGGCGTTGGTAAATCTTACGGTTGTAACATTGTTCGCGCCTCTCTCGAACATTTTCATGGTAATTCAACGCAACAACAAAAATTGTAAGCACATGTTAAGGTTAGTATAATATCTATAGCTCTTGAAAAAAATGATCGTTGTATCTATTTTACAGATTAGGATGCACCAGATAGCCGTTTGAATAGCCCGATGGTCGGGCTGAAACGCTGGGCGTTAACAGGAGACTACAATGGCCGAATCAGTCGAAAAAGTACTTGGGTTCTTCTCTGCTCTTGAAAGAGCGGTTCCGGCACTCCTCGCAGCTGCTCAGGCGGAGGCCGACGAAATCAGGAAAACGAACCCTGCTTACTTGGTCAGACCCCATGGCATCTTCGTCGGCTTCAAAATGGGTGAAAGGGAGGAATCTGGTATCCTCTTTGCTCAATTCGAACCCTACAACGGGGAGGGTGGGGGCTACGGCGCCCCATATCGAGCGGTCGTGCCACCCGAAATCATTGCAACCGCCGCGATGACCGCTGGCCTGTAAAGGCCACCACCAGCGCCGAGGAACCTTCCTCGGCGCTGTGTGCGTTTTAGCCCACCCGATAGGCGAGTGCCTCGGCAATATGCGGCTTGGCAATCTGGTCGGCCGCAGCCAGGTCGGCCAGCGTGCGGGCCACGCGCAGCACGCGGTGGTAGCCCCGCGCACTCAACCCCATCCGTTCCGCCGCCAGATTCAACAGCTGGCGGCTTTCGGTGTCCAGCACGCAGGTTTCTTCCAACATCTTGCCCGTAAGCTCGGCATTACACACCACCTCTGTGCCCTGCAGGCGGCTGGTTTGCCGCGCGCGCGCGGTACGCACGCGGGCCGCGACCTCGGCCGTGCCTTCCTTGGCTGGGGGGAGCCCAAGGTCTTCCACCTTCACCGCTGGCACGCTCACGCGCAGGTCAAACCGGTCCAACAGCGGGCCGCTGAGGCGGTTCTGGTAGGCGGTGGCGCAGCTGGGCTGGGTTTTGCAGCCCTTTTTAGGGTCTCCCAAATATCCGCAGGCGCAGGGGTTCATCGCGGCAATCAGCTGAAAGCGCGCGGGGTAGGTCACGTGGGCGGCCGCCCGCGCGATCGTAATACTTCCTGTTTCCAGCGGCTGCCGCAGGGTTTCCAGCACGGCGCGGGGGAACTCGGGCAGTTCATCCAAAAACAACACCCCGCGGTGCGCCAGGCTCATTTCGCCCGGTTTGCCCTTCAGCCCCCCGCCCGTCAGGCTCACGGCGCTGGCGCTGTGGTGAGGGTCGCGGAACGGGCGCGTGGTCAGCAGGCCACTTTCGGGCAGTTTAAGCCCCGCCACGCTGTGCACCATGCTCACTTCCAAGGCCTCGTGGGCAGAAAGCGGTGGTAACAACGCCGGTAAACGACTGGCCAGCATGCTCTTGCCGCTGCCGGGCGGGCCGGAAAGCAGCAGATGGTGCCCCCCCGCCGCGGCAATTTCCGCCGCACGCTTGGCCCCTTCCTGCCCGCGAATATCGCGTAAATCGGGCGCATGATAGGCCTCGGGCACCACCGCGTTGGGCGTGGCGGCAGGCAGCAGCTCTTCCCCCCGAAAATGCCGAATCAGGGCATGCAAGGTCGGCACCCCCACAATCCCCACACGGCCTGCTTGGTTGGCCCACGCGGCCTCGGCCGCATTGGCGCTGGGCACCACCACCAGCTGCGCCCCTGCTTGGGCCGCATACAGCGCCGCTGGTAAGCAACCCGGCACGCTGCGCACGCTGGCATCCAAACCCAACTCGCCAAACAGCCACAGGCCGTGGGTTACGTCGGCCGGAATCACCCCAAACGCCGCCAGCAGGGCCGTGGCAATCGGCAGGTCGTAATGGCTGCCATCTTTGGTCAGGTCGGCGGGAGAAAGGTTCACGGCAATGCGCTTATCGGGCAGCGCAATCCCCAGCGCGTGCAGGGCGCCACGCACGCGGTCGCGGCTTTCCTTCACGGCATTCCCCGCCAAACCGATAATGTAAACCCCCGGCTGCCCACCCGACAGCTGCACCTCCACCTGCACGGGCGTGCCTTCCAAGCCCTGCAAGGATAACGTGTGAACAGCCACCACCATGGAATACATGTAACGGAAATCAAAACCCCTGCCAAGCAAAAGTTGCGGCACCGTTACCACAGGGGGCTGCTGGGCTGGCTTACGCCGGGCTGAAAAAGTACCCGAGGGGCTTGGCAAACGCCGCACTTCGGGGTACTTGGGCGGCTCACCTTTTGCCTCGGCATCCCGCCGAGGGCTTACGTTTCCACATCAAATGAGGGGATATCTATGCTCTTGAAACATGAAGACCTACGGCTTCGAGATGAGCTCAAAGATGTCGCAAGCAAAGCCTTGCAAAGCACCTTGCTTGGGGCCTTGCCACCTGCAGGCTACCAACGGCATGCTCGCAGCCTTAGCCCCACGGATGGGCCCTTGCAGGAATATACTGCAACTGCAAAACAAGGGAGCCACGCCTTACGGATTGCACGCCAAGTTCGGGGGCATGAAGCAGCCCTCAAGGCACGTCAGGCCAAGGCCAAGGGCGCAACATCAAACTAGGTCAAACCTTGACCAAACCTAGGCTCAAACAGGCCATAAATTCGGTAATCTCCCGCCGCACCTTGTGTGCAGCGGGAGATTTGCGTATAGAAGCCCCTATGTCTGGCCAACCCCTTCAACACATCCGCAATTTTTCCATCATTGCGCATATCGACCATGGCAAATCCACGCTGGCCGACCGCCTGCTCGAAATTACGGGCACCATCGACAAGCGCCAGATGAAGGAACAGATGATGGATACCATGGAGCTCGAGCGCGAGCGGGGTATCACCATCAAGGCTAACGCCACACGGCTGGCCTATAAGGCCAAGGATGGCAAGACTTACCAGATGAACTTTATCGACACGCCCGGCCACGTGGATTTTGCCTACGAAGTCTCGCGCAGCCTCGCCGCCTGCGAAGGCGCGCTGCTGGTGGTGGATGCCGCCCAAGGGGTGGAAGCCCAAACGCTGGCCAACGTTTACACGGCGCTGGAGGCGAACCTTGAAATCCTGCCCGTGTTGAACAAGATTGACCTCCCCGCCGCCGAGCCCGACCGCGTAAAAAAGCAGATAGAAGACCTGATTGACCTTTCTGCCACCGATGCCGTAATGTGCAGCGCCAAAACCGGCTTGGGCGTGGCCGATATTTTAGAACAGATTGTGCAAAAAGTGCCGCCCCCCAACGGCAACCCCAACGGCCCCGCCAAGGCCTTGCTGGTGGATGCATGGTACGACAACTACCTTGGCGTGGTGGTGCTGGTGCGCATGCTGGATGGCACCCTGCAGCGCGGCAGCAAAGTCAAGCTGATGAACGCCGACCGCACCTACGTGCTGGATAGAGTCGGCGTGCTGCACCCTCAAGAAGCCACGCGTTTTCGGGCCGTTGACGCGCTCTATGCCGGTGAAGTGGGCGTGCTTACTGCCGCAATTAAGGAAGTGGCCGACGCCCAAGTGGGCGATACCATTGCCGACTTCACCGCCGCCAGCCAAGGCCTCATCACGCCCCTGCCCGGCTTTAAAACCGTGCCGCCGATGGTGTTTTGCGGGCTCTACCCCACCGAGGGCGACGACTACGAAAAGCTGAAGGAATCGCTGGCCAAACTGCGCCTGAACGACACCAGCTTTACCTATGTGTCAGAGCATTCACCCGCACTTGGCCACGGCTTCCGGTGCGGCTTTTTGGGCCTGCTGCATATGGATATTATTCAAACGCGGCTGGAGCGTGAGTATAACCTCGACTTGGTCACCACTGCGCCCAACGTGGTGTATCAGGCGCGCCTGCTCGATGGCACCATCACCGACATCGAAAAGCCCGCCGACCTGCCCGAGCCCCACCAGATTGACGAACTGCTCGAGCCCTTCATCAAGGCCACCATTCTGGTGCCGGAAGAGTACTTGGGCGCCGTGATTACCCTCTGCCAAGATAAACGCGGCCAGCAACTGGGCATGCAATGGCACGGCACCCGCGCCATGCTGACCTACCGCCTGCCGTTAAACGAGATTGTGCTCGATTTCAACGACCGCCTGAAAAGCCTAACGCGCGGCTACGCCAGCTTCGATTACCAACCCGACGGCTTCGATGGCGGCGACTTGGTAAAGGTGAACATTCTCATCAATGCCGAACCAGTGGATGCCTTTACCATGGTGGTGCACCGCAGCTTTGCCGAAACGCGCGGGCGGGCCCTGATTAGCAAGATGAAGGAACTCATCCCACGCCAGCTATTTGAAGTGGCGCTGCAGGCCGCGATTGGCGGCAAGATTATCGCACGCGAAAGCGTGAAGCCCGTGCGGAAGGACGTCACAGCCAAGTGCTACGGCGGCGACATCAGCCGCAAGCGCAAGCTGCTGGATAAGCAAAAAGAGGGCAAGAAGCGCCTGAAATCCATCGGCCGCGTCGATATCCCGCAAGAGCCCTTCTTGCCGCCATTGAAGTTCCATCATCAGCGTCCCTTGCCCGTTCCCCTCTCA
>JAIXXE010000168.1 GCA_027490875.1 Alphaproteobacteria bacterium | reverse complement strand
CCCATCATGACTTGCCACAGCCGCACCCGTCATTCCAGAACGCGGTTGGGGAGAACAATGGTTCATTGTTCGGGCCCCCAACCCGTATCTGGAATAACAACAATTCTTTTTTTCTCTTCCGTTATATCAGATAGCCACAGGGGGCCCAAAATCGGCAAGCGAGTTATCCCATCCTGGCCCCTGCTGGCTTCTGGAATGACGGGCAACGTGTGTGGTAAGTATTCTTGGACTTGGCTATAGCTCTTTCTAGGGGAGCCGACCGGAGGGAGACCCCCCGAAAAACCCTGCTGTTGAGAAAATCTTTGGCGTCCCCTAGGGGAATCGAACCCCTGTTTTCACCGTGAAAGGGTGACGTCCTAACCGCTAGACGAAGGGGACGCGGTGCGCGGAACGCCTGCGGTCTATGGCGGCACGGGCTAGGTTTGTCAAGAGGGGTTCTTGCGGCTGTTAGAAGGTTGGTGGCTTTGGGGACCCTTGAGTTAAAACAGCCAAGCCCCTAATACAAACCCCACAACCGCCCCTGAAAAGGCACAGGCCATAAAGACAAGGATGATTTCGGGGTTGCTAGGCGCTTCAGCTTGGTTGGGCATGGTGGCGTTCCCTATGGTTGGTTAAACAAAAAGCCACCAAAAACTAGGTGGCTGGGTGTTCAAAACCGCAAGTAGATGCGGCGTGGAGCTTTTCAGCTTACGCCTTGGACAGAGCACCACCACCCAGCCGCAGGATATGCGATAGGGAATGTGCCTAAACACAAACAGCACCATGATGGTGGTGCCCGCCATCTACTTTAGGGTTTTGAAGCCCCAGCGCTTTTGCGCTGGAAATATTAGGTATTAGGTTTGGCGTGAAGTCAAGCGACTTGAACAGGGAGCTTAGCATTGACTCATCCCGCCTGCTGTGTGCTAACGCACACCGGCTGCGCTTTTACCTTTCAATGCGCTTGCGGGGGCTATGCCCCCTGCACCCCCCTCTGGTTAATTTTCCTTCGGAAAAATGGTGGGCCGTGAAGGGATTGAACCTTCGACCAATTGATTAAGAGTCAACTGCTCTACCGCTGAGCTAACGGCCCTGGAAGGCCTTTCAGTAGTGCACCTTGGCGGGAACGTCAACGGGTGTTACGCCCTAGGGGCTGTATGTTGGGCGATTTTGCCTCTTAACCCGCCAGCAGGGGTACCAGTTTGCCCTCTTCATGCATGGCGTAGAGGGCGTCGCAGCCACCAATTGGCTGGTTGTTAATGAAAATTTGGGGAACCGTGCGGGCACCGGGGTTGCGGGCCTGAATTTTTTCGTACCCTTCGGGGTCGTGGGTGATGTCAATCTCTTGAAATGCCGCGCCTAATTGGGTGAGCAGCAGCTTGGCCTTGTCGCAATACGGGCAGTAATCTTTGCTATAGACTTCAATCTGGGCGGGCATGATGCGGGGCTTTCTTGATAAACATAAAAAGCCCGCCGAGGCGGGCTTTGTCAAGCACTAGGCAACTTAAGCCTTTTTGGTTTTGGCGGCAGCAGGAGCTTTTGAGGCTTTTTTAGCGGCTGGCTTAGCGGCTGGCGCGGCAGCCAGCAGGCCCTTGGCGGCAGCAGCCTTGAGAATTGCACTGCGCAGACGCTTGGCCTGTACGCTGAAGCCACTGTTTACACGAACATTTTTAACTTGCAGCATGTAGCCATCAAAGCCGTTATACTTATCCAGCGTACGAATGGCGCGGGTTGAGAGCGTCATCGTCACTTTACGGCCCAGCAGAGGGCTGGCAAAGCTTTTATCTTGCAGGTTGGGTTGGAAGGTACGCTTGGTGTGGCGGTTGGAGTGGGATACGTTCATCCCAACGCGGGTGCGGCTTCCGGTAATTTCGCATGTGCGGCCCATGATAACGACTCCTGTTTTGTCAGTTCTGGGGGGATTTAGGGGCTTTTAATGTAAAAGTCAAGCCTTGCTGCAATGCCCAGTGCCCTATCTTGGCTGGAATGATGCAGGGGGCCTGATACAAATCCAAACTATTCCCGACTATCTTCTACTTTTAAAAGGGCCGTACAGCTGATGGAATGGAAAAAGCCTAGGCCTTGCCCTAGTACGACCGAGGTACTGGTTGCGACCAGCCGGAGGTTACTCACCGGCGCGCCATAGCCTTCCAGCTGAACCTGTAACTGATGCCCCTCGGCTGGCTTGGTGGCTGGGATTGCGTTGACGACGCAGGGCAAATTGATCGTTGGCAGGGGCGTGCCCAGGTTGGCCGAAAGGGTCAGGCGAAAGTGATTACCAAGCAATACCGCTGCGCTCGCCACAATCAACCCCCCTACCAGCCAAACGGGATGGATGCGTTGAAGTCGCGCCATCCCAGCGGCCAAAAAGCTGGCGGTAGCCAAGCTGATGGCGGCCGCAATGAAGACGTCGGAGAGGTAATGGGCCCCTAACACTATCCGCCCCAAGCCTACCATGGCCCCCACGGCAAGGCCGCCCCACAACGCCAAGCGCGCCCACTGCGGCCGGCGACGGCGCCAGACAAAGAAGGGCGCCGCCAAGGCAAAGGCAATCCCGGCATGCCCGCTGGGCATGGAATTGCCGACCAATTCGGCCGGCAATTGGTGCCCCGCAAGCCCAACCAGCAGGGTTTCGCGTGGGCGATGGCGGTCGGCCAGCTCCTGCACCACCACCTGATTGATGAGCCCGGCCCCCAGCAGCGCCGTAAATGCCAATACCGCGCAAGCCTGATAGAGCAACGGCCTGCGCTGCCATAGTTTAGGCCAAAACAACACCAGCAGCCCCGCCAGTGCCAGATAGCCCGGAACGGCTGCCCCCCATTGGCGCAGCCACCAGGCCGTTGCGCCAAGAGGGGTAGAGAGGTCGGGCTGATATAACAGCTTGGCGAGCCAGTATTCCAGCCCCGTAGCCCACCCCATCAGGGCAAGCAGGCCAGCAATGCCGAGAATGACCAGACAATCGCGGGCAACGCTGCGCCAAGGGGCAACAGCGTTGCCAGAACCGTTGACGGGGCTGGGGGGGCTGGGCAAGCTTGCTGGCATGAAGAAGAAATCCGTAGCCACGCTAGCGCAAGCCCCACGGGCTGCAAAGAGTAAAACACTGGGGGCGCCCACCGCCCCTGCCCTTGCCCAAGGCAGTCAGCCGTGGTGGCGCATAATGGTAGGGGTTTCTCTTGGGTTGCTGCTGTTGCGTTTGATGTATCTGCACTGGTTTACACCCTACGGGTTAGCTCCCGATGAAGCCCAGTACTGGAGCTGGCTGCAGAATAACGATTGGAGCTTCCTGACCAAACCACCCCTCACCACCTGGGCCATTGGGCTGAGCACGTGGGTGTTGGGCGATACCCTGATTGGGGTAAAATTGTTTGCTCTTTTGGGGCAAATTGCCACCCCCTTACTGGGGGCTGCGTTGGCCAGAGCCCTTGTGCCTGCCGACCGACAGGCCTTTGCTGGCTGGGCGGCTTTTGGGTTGCTCAGTACGTTACCATTGATAGCAGCGGGCGGCCTGATTATGGCGCCCGATGCCCTGCTGTTGCCGCTCTGGTTGGCTGCGATGGTGGGTTTAGTACGGGCTTTTGAGGTACCGGAAGCCCGGGCGCTCTGTTGGCCGCGCTGGCTAATTTTAGGCGCTTTGGTAGGCCTTGCAGGGCTTGCCAAGTACAGCGCGGCGTTGTTCTTTCCGCTGCTTGGGCTGTTATTACTCTGGCAGCGTCCGGCTTGGCTTAAGGCCCCGCAAGTGTGGGCCGCTGGCCTGCTGGCCTTGCTGTTGCAAGTCCCCGTGCTTTACTGGAATGCGACCCATGATTGGGCTGGAATACACCACCTGCTCTGGCAAACTGCCGGAGATGACCGCCACGGCGGGTTGGCTACGATGGCCGAGTTTATGGGGGGGCAGGCGCTGGTGCTGGGGCCGTTAGGGCTTGTTTTGATACTTTGCGCGTGGGGCCATGGGGTGCTGCGATGGCGTTCTCTTCCCGTTAAAATGGCTGTGCTGCTCATCTTCACACTGCCGATATTTTTGGGCTTTTTGGGCCAGACACTTACGAGCAAAGTTCAGGCAAACTGGCCTATTTTGGCCACTGTTCCGGCGTTGGTGATGGCGGCGGTTTGGCTAGCTGGGCTTAACCTGTCGCGTTTGGGCAAGAGCTTACTAACCTTGGGGCTGGCCCTCAATGTTGTGCTAGCCGTATCACTTTACAACACGCACCTGTTGCGGCCCATTTTGCCTTACAAGGCCGACCCAACCAAAGACCTGATGGGCTGGCAGGAGATGGGCGAACTGTTTGGTCGTGCTTTGTTACAGCTGAACGACCCGCTTATTTTAGGCGTGCGTTACCAGACGCTCGCGCCGTTGGCATTCCACACCACCCCTAAGGCCGATTGGTTTTACTGGAATGCCGAGGGGCGCCGCGCCGTAGACTACGACAGTTGGCTGTGGCCCCAGAGCTTGCCGAATCGGCCGGTGGTGTTGGTGAAAGAGAGTGATGACTTTCCGGTTCATGTTGCTGAACTTTTTACCGAATGTCGGCCTTGGCATAGCCTTGGGACTGAACAGCACGGCTTGATGGTTCGGCGGCTCTATACATGGCTATGTTGGGGCTATCGTTCGCGCACAAACTAACGGCCACAGGGGGTGGCTTAAAGGGTTGTGGGGGCCTTTTCAACGGTCTTGCCACTGCGCCATAAAGGGGAATGCACGCTAACCCTAAGTTTCGCCCGTCCGTTCACCCAGCACGGGTTGAGAAGCTTATCTCAATCCTGCGACTTGCGGGGGTGAGTAGTCCCAGCGTCTTGGCCGCCATGGGGCAAGTGCCCCGCGAGGCTTTTTTAAGCCCCAGCTTGGCGGTGCAGGCCTACGATGACCTGTGTTTACCCATTGGTGACCAACAGACCATTTCCATGCCCAGCGTGGTTGGTAAAATGACAGAGGTGTTGGGCCTTAGCGGTCGGGAAAAGGTATTAGAAATTGGCACCGGCTGTGGCTACCAAACTGCTATTTTAGCAAAGTTGTGTTCCCGCGTTTACACCATCGAACGTCATGCGGGGTTACAGCGTGACGCGTTAAACCGGTTCCAGCAGCTTGGTGTTCATAATGTGGTGCCAAGGGTTGGTGACGGTACGCTCGGGTGGCCCGAACAGGCACCCTTTCACGCCATTATTGTTACCGCTGCGGGGCCGCGTATCCCCGAAGCCTTGCTGCAACAGCTGGCTGTTGGGGGAACACTGGTGATTCCGGTTGGCCCACAGGAAACCAAACAAACCTTGATTAAGGTTACCAAGGCTGCCGATGGTTCGGTGCGGGAAGAGTTGTTAGGCCCTGTGACTTTTGTGCCGTTGATTGGCGCCCAAGGGGCTGCGGCAACCCGCATGCGCGCTTAACTTTTCTAACTGTTTTATCAGAAGCAAAAACCGCCCAGAGGGCGGTTTTTACTGTCGTCGTCATTCCTGATTTAGAATGGCATACGGGCCTTCAGTTTGAACGCGTGACCGGTGAGGCTGTCACGCAGCGTGGCGTCGTAGTCGGCACTGAATTCGGTGCCACCGGTGGCGCCGAACATCAGACCAGTTCCCACGTTCAGTGTGGTGCGGTCAGCTTCAAGGCCAGCAGTGCTGAAGGTGCTGCCACCACCGAGGAAGCGGTTGGAACTATCCATCGAGGTATCGCCAATCCGGTTGGAAAGGGCGGCACGTACGCTCGGTGTAAGGGTTCCGCCAGCAACGTCCAGATCGTAGGCAACGCGGCCACCTAGGCTAACATCCAGGGCATCCATGTTACCAGGCTTTACGGTCAGGCCAGCATTACCAACACCGGTTTCGGTGTAGCTATCAACCTTCAGGTGGGTATATTGCGCGCCGGCAATCGGGGTCAACTTCCAACCATTCATGGCGATGTCGCGACCGACTTCGGCTTTGGCGGTAACTTGCAAGCCATCGGGGCTGGCTTTGGCTGTGCCAACACCTGGGATGACGCGCTCCATTTCGTAGCCGTTCATACCTACACCGAGTTGACCGTTCACGAATACGCCATCGTTCAGTTCGCGGCTGCCGTAACCTGTGATGATGTAGCTTTCGATATCGGTTTCAGCACGGTTGGTGCTGTTGGATTCAACATTGGTTGAACCGTAGCTGAAGGCGGCCCCAACGGTTGTACCGGGCATCAGCGCGGTGGTGTCGGCACCCAAAGTTACACCGGCACCCGTGCTCTCGTAGCCGCGGTTGCCTTTTTTGTCATCCTGTTCGTTGCTGGTTCCAAAACCTTCAATCCAGACATTCCCCGATGGGTTGGCTGAACCTGTGGCGATACCTTGACGCAGACTGGCCATCCGGTTGGAAAGCTGAGCGCCAGTTGCATTGGTTACGGCAACCGAAGCAGCGCCCATGCCGCTCAGGCTTGGATTGAGGCTGTCGAGAACGTCGTTCACGGCGCTGGCGCTGCGGGCGGTGTTAATCTGCCCTTGGATGACGCTGAGAGTACCAGTTACTTGGCCAGGAGTCAGGCTTTCGAAGGCATTGGCCAAGGATTTGTTAGCATCGCCTTCCACGACAGTGCTGGCGCTCACGCGACCGATAGTAACACTTACGTTGTTACCACTTGAAACTGCTCTGAAGGTGAACACGCCTTCTTTGGCTGCGTTAACCAACGTGGCACTGGATGCTGCGTTCCCTTGAATAGCCGTCACGACCGTACCGCTGGCAACCGTGGTGTTGGCAAGGTTCAGCATATTGATGAACAGGCGGGTATTAGGAGCAGTGGTTGCACCACCAGCAAGGTTTAAACGACCAGCACTGGTTGAGCTGGCAACATCAACCGTGAGCAGACCACCATTGATATTCATGGTGTCGGCAGCAAGAATAGCACCTGCGCCAACTTGAATTGTCCCACTGCTGGTAACTGCACCCGAAAGCGTGGCGTTCTGGTTAAAGATTACTTTGCTGGCGGCGTTACCCGAGAGTGACGTAGTGCTGCCAAGGGTGTGGTTAATGGTGACCGTTGTATTGGAGATATTGACAGCCGAGGCATTGGTGATGTTCCCACGGGTGGTGTAGGCGGTCGTTCCAGAAATATTCAGGATGTTTGAACCGGAGCCAAGGTTGATCGTGCCGCTAACATAGCCACCGCTAACGAGGTTAAGAATGTCGGCGCCACCACCTGTAACGAATGCACCAACCACACGGGACGTACCGCCGGTAACTGTCGCAAGGTTGGCACCATCGCCCAGATCAACGGCGCCCGTTAGCACGCCATTGCCTGATACGGTCAAGTTATCATCGCCACCGAGGGTTGTGACAGCGCCATTCACCGCACCGCCGTTGACTGTCACGATGTTGTTACCAGCATCCAACAGGAGGGCGCCATTGATGGTACCGCCTTGGTTGTTGATGGTGTCGATACCGTTGCCGGTGTTAATGCTTCCGGAAATGGTGCCCACGTTGTTCACGGTAACAGGCTGGCCAGTTCCCAGCGTGGTGCTAATGGCAGCCCCGTTGGTGGTGAGGTTTACAATGGTACCACTGTTGTTAACGGTTACAGCAGTAATCGCATTGTTCGGGCGCATCATGATGGCACCGTTGTTGGATGTACCGCTGACAGTCGCGCCGGTTTGCAGGCTGATAATGGCTGCACCAGTCCCGCTAATTTCGATAGCTGGGCCACCGCTAATGTTCCAGTTTGCACCGGTCAGAAAGGTTGGCGTGATGTTGACAGTATTGCTGGTCATCAACACGGCGGTGGTGCTGGTGCCAGAAAGAAGTTGGGCTGAAGCCGTCCCAGCGACTGCAACCAGAGCAGTCGTGGCAAACAGCGGGAGAATGCGATTACGTAGCATGATTATTTCCTTGTTGGTTGTTACGCCGCAAGGTTGAGGTCAGCACGGCGCGCCTGTCAAGCGCCTTACGCTCTCACTGCTTGCTTAACGTGCAATGAGGGGCAATATGTGTGATTTTTGTAACGCTTAGAAATCTTAATAAAAACTTCTAACTCTATGATAGTATGAATTAATTAACTGTTGATAATCCAATACTGCTGCGGCAAATAGGCATGAAGCGCCTGGGGCATGACGATGCTGCCATCGGCCTGTTGATGGTTCTCGACAATCGCGACAATCGCACGGCAGACGGAAAGGGCCGTACCGTTCAGCGTGGCGGCGTATTGAAGTTTACCCGCCTCATCGCGGTAGCGAATGTTGAGGCGGCGGGATTGAAACTCGGTACAGTTGCTGGTGCTGGTAATTTCACCCCAGTCGCCGCTGCCATTACGCGCTGGCATCCAGGCTTCGAGATCAAACTTGCGGTAGGCAGCGGCGCCAAGGTCACCAGCGGCAATTTCCAGCACGCGGTAGGGTATTTCCAAGGCGTCAAAAATTTCCTGCTCCAGCCGACGCAGTTCTAAGTGGTGGGCTATGGCATCTTCCGGTTTGCACAGCACCACCATTTCGGCCTTGGTGAATTGGTGCACGCGGTAGATGCCACGGGTGGCGCTGCCGTGCGCGCGCTCCGAACGAAAGCAATGGCTCAGGCCCGCATATTTAATGGGTTTGCCGAGGTCTACCACCTCATCGGCATGCATCCCCACCAGGGTAATTTCGCTGGTGGCAATGAGGTTGAGGTCGTAGTCTTCGAGGTGGTAGGTATTGCTCTCGTTGCCGCGTGGGACAAAGCCCGCGCCGACCATGAGGCTATCGCGGACCAAATCGGGCGTCATCACGGGCACGTAGCCCGACTTCATGACATGGTCGAGCGCGAAGCGGGTCAGCGCCAATTCCAGCATCGCCCCTGCCCCAGTAAAATAGTAAAAGCCGCTGCCTGCCACCTTGGCGCCAGCGGCCAGATTGAGCATGCGGTGACGTTCCATCAGGGTAATGTGGTCTTGCAGCGGAAAATTGAATTCCCGAATCGGGGTTTTACCACGGGCGATATCGAGGCTGCATTCCTCGCCACCAGCAGGGCTTTCTGGCGCGGTGAGGTTGGGGATGGTCAGATAGATGGCTTCGGCCTGAGACTCGGTTTGTTTTAATTGGTCATTGAGCGTAGCTTCCTGCGCTTTTAGCTGTTGCCCCTTGGCGCGTTTTTCTTCAATCGGCCCTGCCCCTTTGGCCAGCGCGTTGGCTTCGGCACGCAGGGCTTCAACCTGTTGCAACAGCGCCTTGCGCTGGGTTTCCAACTGTACAAACTCATCGAGCCGAACCTGCATCCCGCGGTTGGCGATGTTGGTTTTGATGAGGTCGAGGTTTTCGAGAATAAACTTACGGTCTAGCATGGGGGCTACGCTAACGCTTTTTGGGCCGCTTCTCAAGCACCTTGCCCCATAGAATCGCCACTTCGTACAACAGCAAGAGGGGGATGGCGAGCACAGTTTGGCTGAAGGGGTCAGGCGGGGTGGCAACGGCCGCCACCACAAAAACCCCTACCACCACCCACTTGCGGGCGGCGGCCAATTGCGCGGGTGTTACAAACCCCATCACCATGCTTAACACCAGCACCACGGGCAGATTAAAGGCCGCGCCCGTGAACGCCATGAGCGTGAACAGAAAACTTAAATAGTCGGCCAGCCGCGGTTGCGCCAGAATACCTGCTTGGGCAAAGCCCAATAGATACTGCAGCACCAACGGTGCCAAAACGCTAAAGGCAAAGGCCGCACCAAGATAAAAAAGCACCGGAACCGCCGCCAACGCAGGCCAAAGCACACGACGCTCCCGCGCGTAAAGCCCCGGCAGCAAAAAAGCCCAGAGTTGCCAGAAAAAAAAGGGCAGTGACAATAAAAAGCCGCCCCATCCTGCGAGGCGTAGATAGGTAAAAAATAATTCAGCCACCGCCGTGGTTTGCACTGACTGACCGGGTAGCACGTCGTGCAATGGGTAAAGCAGCCCTGAAAGAACCGACTCTTTAAACAAAAAAACAACCAGCATCAGGGCCAGCATAACGCCGCATGTGGCCAACAGCCGCAAGCGAAGTTCGGCCCAGTGGGTCATGGTTAGGGCTTGTTTTGTTTGGTCTGTTGGTCGGCCTGTTCGAGCCAGCCCTGATACATCCCGTGCAGGTTTTGCCGTGCGGTGGAGCTCCAGAGGCCGAGTTTGCGCATCACCAGCGGGAAATCATGGGGTTTAAGCACCAGCATGGCGACCACCGCCACCACCAAGATTTCCAGCAAGCCAATCTCGGGCAGCATGCATCTTAGGCTTTACGCCGTGGGGCTTTGGTGGCCGTTTTGGTTTTTCCAGAAGCCTTTTGCGCAGCCAGTTTAGGTTTGATAGCCTTGCTTAGGGCAACCGGCTTTTCCGTTGCACCATCCTTGAAGGCCTGCACCCCTTTGCCTAGCTGGCTCATCACGTCGGGCAGCTTGCCCGCACCAAAAACCAAAAACACAATCACTAAAATAATCAGTAATTCTGGTAGACCAAGACCCATGTCATTTTCCTTTTCTGTTAAACCTTGACCTCAAGCGGGGCGTATTGCAAATCGGCCCAACGTATCTTCCCCAAAAGCAGGTAACCCAAAATACCATAGAATTCGGTCACCGCCTCGCTGGTTAAGGCTAGCCCACGGGCGCTGGGCAACCAGGGCATCAGCCCCGTATCGGTCGGCACCGTAATGGCCGGCGCTGGGATTGGATCGATACCACGGGCCCGGAATGCGGCCAAAGCCCGTGGCATGTGGATATCGCTGGTGACCAGCAAGACGTTACGGATTCCGCGTGCGTTCAGTATTGGCGCCAACTGTACGGCACTTTCGGCGGTATCGGTACTGACCTCTTCCAGTTCCGTTGGTGTAACTTCGCTGCGTTGACGGGCAAAAAATTCGGCCAGGGCGCGGGCCTCGGATGGCGCCTGCACGCCACGGGTATAGCCACCGCTCACAATCACGGGGATGCGTAGGTCGATGCTGTGTTGCAGTTCGTAGCCAATCATCAGCCGCTGAATGCTTTCAGGCCCTGGCAGCCAACCAATCGGGCCAGTGTTCACCATACCCCCGGTTAGCACAACAATGACTTGAGCTTCGGCAGGGTTTGCCAACTGCCGCCCATGGATCATCCCTGCCAGCATACTTTGCAGAGCTTGGCCCGTAATGGGCATGCTACACACCAACAACCCAGCAAACACTCCGCCCAGTAACGCAACCCCTTGCAGACCTTTAAGGCCACCTTGATAGCGCCGATGCCAAACCAAGCCTATCAACGCCAGCAGGGCCAGCAAGGCCACGCCAAGGGGTAATAGCAAAAGGCTTACCAGCAGCTTCACACCGTGCAGGGTGCGTCAATTCCGGCTGGGCGGGAAGCCCAGAGGGCGCGGAAGCGGGCAACTTTTTCGGCATGGGCTGGTTCACTTAGCGCATCTGGCAACTTAAGGGCCTGCACCATGGCTGCTGCTGCAGGGCTCATCGGCGGTAACGTGGCCTGTTGCAGGGCGGTAAAATTTGCTGCGTCCCACACCGTGCCAGCCATCCCGCTGCGCACCACCGAAAGCGCGGTGATGACGGCATCGCAGCCCGCTGCCAGCGCGCGTTCGGCGCGTTGGGGGTATGGCCCTTGCAGGGCATGCATGCCTAGGTCGTCGGCCACAATCAAGCCATTGAAGCCCCATGTTTGGCGCATGAGTTTTAAAATTGCTGGAGAAAAGGTAGCAGGGTTCTCGGCATCCAGTGCTGGAAAGCGAATATGCGCCGTCATGATAAAATCGGCCAAACGGGCAAGGGCAGCAAATGGGCTGGCATCGGCCAGCAGCGTGGCGGAATCGGCCTGAACTGTTGGAAGTTCGATGTGGCTGTCGGCGGTGGCGCGACCATGGCCGGGGGCGTGTTTCATACAGGCCAAGCAGCCCCCCGCCCGCACGCCACGCAAAAATGCTGCGCCAAGCCGTGTCACCACAGCCGGGTTGGCATCGAAAGCCCGATTGCCAATAATCGCATGCGTTGCCGGGAGGGCTAAATCGAGGCACGGCCCCAACAGCCACGTGGCCCCAACCGCACGTAATTGGGCGGCCAGGAGAGTGGCGTGAAGCTCGGTGGCTTCTTCGGCTGCTTCAGGGCTGGTATGGTACCACTGCCCGTAGACCTGAACAGGAGGCAGAATGCCGCCAAAGGTCAGGCGCTGCACCCGCCCGCCTTCTTGGTCTACAGCTATCAGGGGTACCGGGGTTGCAGATAGTTCTGCCAGTTCCTCTGTTAAGGTTTGCACCTGCGAGGGAGAAACAATATTCCGTGCAAAGAGGATGAAGGAAAAAGGGCGCTTAGCTTGAATATAATCCCGTTCCTCGGGGGTTAGCACAGGGCCTTTCAGGCCCAGCATCAGCGGAGCGAGGTGCGACATACTGGCTTAGCGTGTGCTACTTCCCGACTGGAAAGCAGGGCTGGGTGCCAAGCTTATCGCAGACTGCCTGGGCCGCATTGCGGGTTGCTAAGCCGGTAAATTGAACGCGGAACCGCTGGCCTCCGGGGGCAGCCACCACGCGCACGGTTAGGGGTTCCAATGCCTTAAACTTACCTTGCAGTTGGCGGGCGGTGGTGCGGGCATCGGCTTCACTGGCGACTGCGGCAAGCTGAACAGACCAACTGCCCGCGGCCTTGACCGGAGTTGCCACGAGCTTCACTTGGGCTGGCGTGGTTGCAGCAGCTTCAGCCACCGGCGGCAACGGCTTGGCGGCCGGTACCGACTTTAACGTTGGGGATGATGTATCAGCCACCGCCGCCGTGACTGGCGCGCTGGCCGAGGGGGTGGTGGCAGTCACGGGCGTGGGTGCCATCGCAAAACTGCTTGCGGCAGCAGCCCCGGCCACAGTGTTAACCAGCGCATTGCCCGCGGTGGTGGTCACATCATCGGCTGGTGAGGCAGCCGTGCCTTCCAAGAGGTCGAAGACCAACTTATCTTGGTTGGGGAACTCGAGGCCACCGGGGCTTTCTGGCCGTGTTTTAAGGGCTTGGCCCGGAACTTCAATCAGGGGGGGCTCCAGCTGCGCGGCCTTAATGTCTTCGCGCTTGATGAGGGCATAGATGGCCATGGCGATAAAACCACAGGCCACCAGCGAGACGAGGCTGAGCTTCAGCCATTTGTACAGAAAGGGACTCATGCTTATTTATACCTTAATCGCATGGTGATTGGCTCTTTCCATTTTACCTGGCCCTTACTCTTACATGGTCTCTGGTGCTGAAACGCCACACATCCCCAACACATCGGCCAGAATACCTTGGGTAGCCAGCGCGAGGTGCAAGCGGGTGGCTGTGGCCGTGGGCTGCGCGTCATCGAGCCATTTTTCAGCGGCGTACCAGCTATGCACCGCCGTAGCCAGCTGCGTGGCATAGGTTGCGAGGCGGTGGGGTTCGAGCGAACGGGCGGCTTGCTCGAGCATGCTGGGGTAAATCATCAGCAGGCGTGCCACGGTTAGGGCGGCGGGTGTTAGGGTGGTTTCATCAAAGGTAGAGAGCTGAAGTGGCGGCAGTGCCAAGCCTAAACCACCAGCCTGACGCAGCACACTGGCCAACCGTGCATGGGCATACTGGGCATAGAATACGGGGTTTTCCATATTCTTTTCTACCGCCTTGGCGAGGTCGAACACCAAGGGCGTGGTAGGCTTAACGCCCAGCATGGCAAAACGGAAGCTGTCGGGGCCTACTTCGGCCAACACGTCGCTTAATAATACAATAGTGCCTGCGCGTTTGCTCAGCTTCACGGGTTCGCCATTGCGGAGCACCTTCACCATTTCGTAGGCCACCGGGTGGTAGGCGTCGGGGCGGCCGCAGAGGGCTTCGATGGCCTTGCTGAGTGGCTTGAAGGCCCCAGTTTGGTCAATGCCGATGACGGTGGCCATCATGGTAAAACCGCGTTGCAGCTTGTCGTAATGGTAGGCCACATCTTGGCCAAAATAGGTAGGTTGACCGCGGCGGTTGAACAACGCCTGATCTTCCGGCAAGCCAAAGGCCGTAGCCTTAAAGAGTGTGAGCTCGACGGGTTGATAGTTGGCAATATCCTTGCCCTTAGGCGGTGGGAGAGTGCCCTCATACACCAGCTCCATAGCGCGGAGTTTGCCGACGGCTTCGGCCATACGGGAGGTTTCCTGATGCATGGCAAACTCGGAAAAGTACCGGTTAAACGTAATGCCCAAGGTGGTAATATCGGCCTTGATAAAATCGAGGCAGGCGTTCACGGCAAAGGCTCGTAACTCGCTCACCAGCGTATCTTCATCGCGCAGTGCCAACCACTTGGCACCATCACGCGCCTTAAGGCTTTCTGCAATTTCAATCAGGTAGGCGCCGCTGTAACCATCGGCAGGGATGCTAGCCTCTTCGTCAAACAGTTCGCGGTATCGGGCATAGAGGCTAAGCACCAGCAGCCGGATCTGGTTGCCCGCATCGTTGACCAAATACTCGCGCCAGACTTCGTAACCAGCCTTTTCCAGCAGCTTGGCGATGGCTTCGCCAAACACCGCATTGCGGCCGTGGCCCACATGAATCGGCCCGGTGGGGTTAATACTGACAAACTCCACAATGGCTTTTTGGCCTTTACCAAGGGTTAATTGCCCATAGCCTGCTGGGTTGGCGCGCAACTGGCTCAGTTCGTTCAGCAAAGCCAACGGTTTAAGCTGAAGATTGATAAACCCCGGCCCAGCCACAGTAGCCTG
>JAIXXE010000029.1 GCA_027490875.1 Alphaproteobacteria bacterium | reverse complement strand
TGCTGGTGCTGGTGCTGGAACTGTTGCGTAGCCAACGCGGCGTGGTGGTCGACAGTGCTCTGATGGCCGTGGGCGGGCTCTTTTGGCTTGCCGGCAGCGTGCTGCATCCGCAGCCGCTTTGGAATTGGCTAGCCCACCCGGTGTTTGTGATGCTCTTTACCCCTGCGCTGGCGAGTGTGGTGGTGCTCACGATTCTGCAGGGCGACGACAGCATCGACAGCAGCCTGCTGATTGCCGGCGCCTTTGCGCTTGCGGCAGGCCTGCTGCACGCGTGGTTATGGGGCCTGCCATTTTAAGCAAGCGCTGGCGATGGTAAGCAAACTAGAACGCCCCGCTCGGCGGAAGAACACCACCGAAATTGCCGCCCTGTTTGCCAGCTTTCAGGCTGCCAGCCCTCACCCCACCACCGAACTCGCCTACGGCAACCCCTATCAACTGCTGATTGCCGTCGTGATGAGCGCCCAAACCACCGACGTTGCCGTAAACAAGGCCACCACAGCCTTTTTTCCCAGGATTCAAACCCCAGCCCAGATGGTCGCATGGGGCGAAGATAACTTGAAAAGCGCCATTCGCACCATTGGCCTTTATCAAACCAAGGCCCGCAATGTGGTGGCGCTTTCAAAGCTCTTACTCGAACATCACACCGGCGAAGTGCCACGCACCATGGCGGCCTTGGAAGCGTTACCCGGCGTGGGCCATAAAACTGCCAGCGTGGTTGCCAATACGCTCTGGGGCGCCCCCGTGGTGGCGGTGGATACCCACGTCTTTCGGGTGGCACGGCGGCTGGGGCTGTCGCGCGCCAGTACTCCGGCAGCGATGGCGGCTGAACTCCCCACCCGTATTCCCAAAACTTACCTGCGCGATGCGCACCATTGGCTCATTTTGCACGGGCGTTATGTTTGCAAAGCGCCAACCCCTCAGTGCAGCTGTTGTGCTGTGGAGAAAATGTGTCAGTTTTCTGCCAAGGCTATGGTAAACCACTCAGCTTAAACAGAATAATAAGTGTTGACGCAGTCGGTCTGTTTGCTACTCTTTTAATCAGGCAGCAGTTGAGGGACTCTGCCTGGGCAGCAACAGGCGACCAACCTGCGCTGCTTGATCAAAACAGGGGAGGAACAACACCAGAATGAACGTGCTGCTTTACGCAAAAGCTGCACGATGGCACCGGGTTCTCGCTTGACTGTGAACCGTACCTTGGCATGGCGCGGAGACGACTGCACAGTCCAACAAGAAAGGGTACACCAATGCAAGATTATCTCGACGCTGTACGCACGATCAATCATGCCTACTGGGCCTATTTGCTCGAACATGATGAGACTGCAGTCGCCAATGCTACCAAACTGGCCCAACAGTTGGGTTTTGAACCCGCTGCGGTAAGCCAGATGCTTGATGAGTTTAGTCGCCAGCCCTTACAAGATTGGCTGGTGCGGAAGTCGGCAGCCGGCTAGGCAGCAAACGGCACGCACCCAAACGCTGGCGCCGCGTTGCCGACATTGTGAGTAAAGCCCCCAAGGGGGGCCTGCATAGGGCTGCTTTTGCAGCTTGACAAGTGCAACCCCTTGCCTTACTCCCCAAGCCAAGGGGGCCCATAGCTCAGCTGGTAGAGCGCTTGCATGGCATGCAAGAGGTCAGCGGTTCGAATCCGCTTGGGTCCACCAAATTAACATTTTCCCCCTTGAGTTGCTCGATTAGCCCGAAAATCAGGGCATATTCAGGGTTTCGAAATTCTAATTTAGGCGTATAAAATAATCCGTGGGGGAAGATGAGGTCTTGGATCATGGCTCGTTGCGCTAAATCCCCCTCTATCCAAGGCGTACAGGGGTTTTTAAGGAACGATAGCACCCGCGATGAGATCGTTTCAAAATCACTTTTGCTCAATTTGATGCCATCCAGCTTCGCCAGTAGTTCTTCCTTCTCTTGGGTGCGTGTTTCAATGTCTTTATAGAGAGCTTGGCGGACTGCTGGATTGTCGTTTTGGTGAGTCTGTTTAACGGCTGAAGTGATTTCTTGATCGCAGAATGCTACACGTTGTTGCC
This sequence comes from Alphaproteobacteria bacterium, assembly GCA_027490875.1. Lineage (GTDB taxonomy): Bacteria > Pseudomonadota > Alphaproteobacteria > UBA2136 > UBA6156 > JADCGN01. The sequence continues at coordinate 3,185 of JAIXXE010000029.1, read as the reverse complement.
AAACCCTGCGGTCATGGGCCAGTTCTTCATTCCGTTCTTCCCACATACGCTTAAAGACGGCATGGGCGCCTTGTAAGATTTCGTCAGTCGGCACAATGCGTTCCAGCAGCTCAACGAATTGGGCATGCACTTTCGAGGCAGAGGTGTTTTTGTGGTAGTATTCGCATGTTGGCTGAACACAATGATAGTACTCGTAAGCTCCACCATTCGGGCGGGAAGCCGTCATCAAGTGTCCACAACCAACACAACGGATGAAGCCTCGCAGCGGGAATCGCCAACCTTGCCCTGTTTGGTATTTGGCTCCTTTGCGTTCACGCAGTTTTGCCAAGACATTTTGAGCAAGCTGAGTTGAGATTATCGCAGGGTGAACAGCATTAATCCACTTACCTTTATACAAAAGCTTACCTGAGGCCTCCATAATTACCGACTCACTTAACATGGCATAGATTTGATGGCGGGTAGGTGCTTGTATTCGCCCCTTGTGGTCGGTAAAACCCTTATCTACTAAGAATTTGCGGATATTGCCCTCTGCTCTATTTAACTCTCCAGAAGCAAGCCGTTCATAGGCTAGTCGGACGATTGTGGCGTTGGGCTCTTTGGGGAGATACTGCCCATCTTTTGCTTGATACCACAGTGCTGGACGACCATGCATGCGCCGACCTTTACTGAGTTGAGCATCCATACGAGAAAGAACCGTTTCACGATTGGTCTTTTTCCATAGTTCCCCAAAAGCCAAACCAAGGACATCCATCATCTGTCCCATAGGAGAGTCTTCCGTAGGCTGAGTAACATTTAGAAAACGGCAGTCTAGTTTACGAATACGGTCAATATATTTGAGGCCGATGGATACACTTCGTGCCAGACGGGTAATGTCATAGACCAATACAATATAAGTTTTCTTCGTACGTTTGATATACTCAATGAGTGCCTCAAATGCTGGGCGATCATCATCGTCACCTTTAATGCCAGGTTCTTGAAAAACTTTCACAACACTCAATCGATTATCACGGCAGTATTTCTCACAGGCTATTTGTTGACTTTCTAATCCATGACCGTTGACCACTTGCTGATAGCTTGAAACACGGCAGTAGATGATAACGTCGGTGATTTTAGGAGCTTTTTCCATTGTCTTTTCCTTTACTTAAGTAAGTATGGCGCAAATTTGCTTTGGTGTCCGCAACTAAACGCCATACTTTTCATATATTTAGTTTATTTTTCTGTAGCTTGCTGAACAGGTTTTTCAACCAACTCAGGGAAGCATTTTTGAGTTTGAGTGCGCTGGTAGAGGTGATTATTGATGTGTTGTGCACAGATAAGCTGGAGCGCAGCACATAACCGATCCTCAAGCCCCAAATCCTCTGGCTTACGGACAAACGTAAGGAAGTGGGCTTGGGTCAGCGTCATCCAGCGAATCTCCCTTGCCAGTTCGCGCATGTGTTCGGGAATCATTTGAGGCCCTTCCATGTCGAGAGGATGGCTTGGCCCATATCAAACTCAGCATCAGGCATAGGTTTAGCAAATCTGCCCTCAACCCAAACTTTGCCCTTCTTGTAGAAAAGCAGCCCTTTCAGGTTAGGGTTTTTCAGCACCTGACGCAGTTTGATCGTCGTGAGAGACAAACCACATTGGGCACGCAAGAATCCTTGAGCGTCGGCGTAGGACTGAATTTCACCAGCTACGATTGCTTTCAGGGTATGGACGATTGCTCGGCCATCGGTGTTAAGCATCAGGGTTGGCAGGCCTTGATATGAACCACCTGTACGGGTTTTGGAAAATCCGGTAGGGGCTTTATTCCATGGGTAGTACCCTTGGCTGGCGATTTTATCCCGATAGGCACGGATTTGTGCGCGTTGCTCAGGGGTTGTTTGTTTAAAGTATTGGTTTTTCATGCCATTTACTCCGTTTGGTTAGTGAGGCAAAAATCCCCATGATTTTTTTCTCGCCAAGTAACGTTGTATACAGCGATTTCACCCTACGATTTTGAAAATATATTTTTATGTATTACTTAACAGATACTTATATAGGGGGGTTACTAAGGATGAATCTGCTTATAAATAAAAACATGGGCTTAATTGAATTTTTCAGAAAAATATTTTGCATTTTACAAGAAAAATCAACTTATTAAGCCCATAATAAGGTTGAGGCTTTCGTGCCTTCCATTACTCTGCTGGCCCATGCTGGCGTTATTATATTGATACAGAAATCAACCTTATGCCTGTCACCTTCATCGCTTACCAACCAGCAGGGCGTGTTTCATCGCGCTTGGCACCTACCATCAACAGCCTCGGAGAAGCCTATTGGTTAACGCCGACGTCATGCCTGCTGAAAAGTAGCCATAACCCCTCCGAAGTTTATAACCGCCTGAAGACCAGCCTTTTAAGCCAAGATACCCTCACCGTGCTAGAACTGACCCGCCGTTACGCCAGCAACCTACCAGAGTCGGGGCAGGGTTGGCTCTACCGCCATCTTAGCTAACTCTATACCCCGCGCTAATTTTTGAGGACATCTTAAGAAATTTCGGCCATAGTAAGGTTGGGTGTAGTTACCCACGTTAAGCGGAGCGGTGTCTCCGTCATCAAAACACGCCTTCTGGTTTTCCAGCCGGGAGGCGTAGGCTGCATGTCCAAGCCTTTCGGGGCCAAAGACCTACGCACCGTCTTAACGCGGTAACTAACTCCCGGCTGACTTTGATTTTCAGGGTCAGCCACCTTAAACCAAGGGAGTTTGTGCCATGACCGAGCCGCTTCAATCACCACCTACATCACCAACCATTGCCAAGCCTGCTAAAAAGCGAAAATGGCTCAATCTTAAGGGGTGGTGGTGGAAGTTTCCGTTAGCCTTTGTAGCCTTTGCCATGATGTTGGATAGCATCGGTAAAGCGGGTGGCGAGCCTGGAAAATTACCCACCTGTGATAGCGATTACGGGCAACAGATGGTTAAGGATGCCGTGAAAAATGGCCCGATGAACAAAATCCTGAATGTGGAACTGATTGCCCTAAAGGATATTACCCAGCGCAGCGCGACCGAAGATAAGGTGGTGTGTCAGGCTAGCGATATAATCCGCAAATACTCTCAACACGGCTTCTTCCTCCCCCGCCGCCACCTTGCCCGTTGCCGGCCGAGCCATGACCGCCTAAGCCGCCAGCCCCGCCCGTGATGCTACCCTGCAGATTTAAAGTCGTGCT
>JAIXXE010000058.1 GCA_027490875.1 Alphaproteobacteria bacterium | reverse complement strand
TACCCGACTGGCCGAACAGGTAACCCCCAGTACGGTCACGAAGGAATCCGACATCGCCGCCGCCGAACGCCCGCCCGTGCTGGATAAAACGCCGCGCGAGAAAAAAGTGGTAAAAAACACCCCCGATGCCAAGGTGGTGAAGAACCCCGAAGATTTCCTCTCGCAGCTGGATTTTGTGGATGAACTGGCCAAACAGGCTTCAACCAAGCCAACCCCCAACGCCCAGCCCAGCACCCAGCCCGCTGGCGAAGGGCCACGTTTGCAGGTTAATCTGGCCGACGGCGGCGTGGTGAATGCCGTCCGCGACCAAATCTCGCGCAACTGGTTGATCCCGCCGGGCTTGGATGTTCGCGGGCTGACCGTCACAGTGTTGGTGAGCCTGAATGAAGCTGGTCAACTTAGCGGAATCCACATCACCCGTAGCTCGGGCCAACAGTTTTTCGATAACTCCCTGCTGCGCGCGATTCAAAAGGCCGTTACGGAAGGCCTGCCAATTCCACCCGCTGACCTGCCCAACTTCCGCGAACTGGAACTCACCTTTCAGCCACCCGCCTAAGTTACACCACGCGGTAAGGCCCATCCAGCAAAGCCTGTAGCCCTTTGACCGCAGCCCGAAGCTCGGTCTGCCGGCTGCGCTTGTCGGCCACTTCGGCTTCCGGCGCGCGTTCCACAAAGCTCGGGTTGTTCAGTAGGCCCATCAGACGTTCCAAATCGGTCTGCTGCTTGCCCAGTTCCTTTTCCAGCCGCTGCCGTTCGGCGGCAAAATCCACCAAACCTTGTAGCGGCAAAATCAGTTCGGCACCCGCGGCCTGCAACAACGCCTCGCCCTGCTCGGCCCCATGGCTGCGCGGCGTAAGCGTTTCTATGCCACCAAGGCTATGCAGAACGGCCGCATTGTTTTGCAACACCTCCAGCACCATCGGTTTGGCGTTGCGGATGTAAACCTCCAGCTTGGCCTTGGGCGGCAACTTGTGCTGCATGCGGGCTTGGCGCAAGGCGGTGAGAACATCCACCAACGCCTGTGTTTGGGCATGGCCGGTAGCAAAGGTTGGCCACAACGTAACCTGCGGCCATGGTTGCAGCATCACAAAATGCCCATCCTTGGCCGCAGTGTGGCGCTGCCAAAGCTCTTCGGTAATGAACGGCATAAAGGGGTGCAGCATCCCCAGCAACTGCGTAAAGGCCCAGCCCATACAAGCCTTGGTTTCTTCCGCCACCGCCGTCATCCCTGCGGAGGCAGGGACGCCTTGCAGCAGGGGTTTGGCCAGCTCGAGGTACCAATCGCAAAACGTGCCCCAGGTAAAATGGTAGGCTACTTGTGCAGCTTGGTTAAACTCCCATGCGTCCAGATGCCCATCAAGCTGAACAAACGCCGCTTTAAGTTCTTCCACCAACCATTGGTTGACGGGGTGTTGCAGCGTGGCCGCATCAAATCCTAATGCCACTTCGGCATTGTAACTCACGTCGTTCATGTGCAGCAGCCGTGCCGCGTTCCAGAGCTTGGTGCAGAAGTTACGGTTTTGCTCAACTTTCTGCTCGCTAAAACGCATATCTTCAGGGCTGGCGATGCTGGCCATGGTCAAGCGTAAGGCGTCAGTGCCGTAGCGTTCCATCATCACCATCGGGTCAATCACATTCCCCTTGCTCTTGCTCATCTTCTGACCTTTTTCATCCAGAATTAGCCCATGCGTGTAGATAGTCTTGAACGGCACTTTGCCAATCAGGCTCAGACCCATCATCATCATGCGCACCAGCCAGAAGAACAGAATATCCCGCCCGCTGTTAATCGCACTGTTGGGGTAAAAGGTTGCCAAACGGCCGCCTTCAGCCGGCCAACCTTGCGTGGCAAACGGCCACAGGGCGCTGCTGAACCACGTATCGAGAATATCCTCATCCTGCCGCCACTCGGCCCCGGGCGAGGCCTCCTGAATCAGCATCTCAAACCCAAGAGTCCCTTCTTGCCCCTTAAACCAAGCGGGGATGCGGTGCCCCCACCACAGCTGGCGGCTGATGCACCAATCTTCAATATTTTCCAGCCAATGCCGCATCACCTTACGGTCGCGCTCGTTTACAAACGCCACCTCGCCGCGCTCAATCGCTTGCAGGCAAAGGGCCGCCAACGGGGCGCCCCTTACGTACCATTGCCACGTTAAGTAGGGCTCCAGAATAATCTCTTCACGCTCGGCATGGCCAACATTGTGGGTGTGGGGTTCTACCTTAATCAGCTGGCCCAAAGCTTCGAGGTCGGCCACAATCTGCTTGCGTGCCACAAACCTATCCAAGCCCACATAGGCGGGCGGGCAGTTGGTGTTCATGGTGCCATTGGGGTTGAGCAGGTTAATCAGAGGAATGTCCACCGTTCCCCCATGTTTAACACTATGGCGTTGATAGCAGGCAAAGTCGTTAAAATCGTGCGCCGCGGTAATTTTTACCATGCCGCTGCCAAAGGCAGGGTCAACCATGGTGTCGGCAATAATCGGGATGCTCCGCCCTACCACCGGCACCAGCACCATCCGGCCTACCAAATCCTGCGCGCGGCTGTCGTCAGGGTGAATCGCAATCGCCCCATCGGCCAGAATGGTCTCGGGCCGCGTGGTGGCAATTTCAATGCCATCTTCACCGTTGTACGAACCACCGTCGGCAAACTTGTAACGCACGTGCCAAAGGTTTCCCTTCACTTCCTTATGCATCACTTCAAGGTCGCTGACGGCCGTTTGCATTTTAGGGTCCCAGTTCACCAGCCGCTGGCCACGGTAAATCATCCCCTGTTCGTAAAGCTTAAGGAACGCCGTGTTCACCGCCTTCACATAGGCAGGGTCCATGGTAAAACGCTCGTTGTTCCAGTCGCAGCTAATGCCAAGCTTGCGTATCTGGCTGGTAATCTGGCCGTGGCTGTAATCCTTCCAGGCCCACGCCTGCTCTAAAAATCGTTCCCGCCCCAGTGTAAAGCGGGTTTGCCCGGACTTACCTGTTTCCTTGGCCCATTGCTTTTCTAGCACCACATGCACGGCGATGCTGGCGTGGTCGGTGCCGGGTTGGTACAGCGCCGCCTTACCCTGCATCCGCGCCCGCCGTATCAAAATGTCGGGCAACGTATTATCCAGCGCATGGCCAAGGTGCAGCGTGCCCGTTACGTTGGGCGGCGGCATCATGATGGAAAAATGCTCGGCCGTATCAGGCCGTGGAGTATAGCAGCCCGCTTGCTCCCACGCCTCGGCCCAGCGCGGCTCAACCACGCCGGGGTTGTAGCGGGTGTCGGAAGGTGGTTCAGCGGGTGCGGCCAGCGTGCTCATGTAAGAATCCTTAAAATAGGCCCTGAAGATAAGGCAAAAACAGCACCTTGCGCAAGAAAAAAGCCACACACATACAAGGAAGGCCCCATGAACGGGGCCCTACCAGCAACCTCAACCAAGAAAATTTAGTTAAGGCTGCGCCCCGTCAGCACTTTACTCAGCAACTGCACATGCTCGGCCAGCAAGGGGTCGCGCGGCAGCAGGTTATCGATCTGCTGGCAGGCGTGCATCACGGTGGTGTGGTCGCGCCCGCCAAAACTGCGGCCAATATCAGGGTAGCTCCGCTGGGTTAACTGCTTGGCCAGATACATTGCCACCTGCCGTGGCCGCGCCACTTCCCGTGCGCGCCGTGGGCTGTGCATGTCGGCCATCCGGATATTAAAATGCGCGGCCACCTTTTGCTGAATGTCCTCCACCGTCAGCACGCGGGTGTAGGCCTTGAACAGGTCACGCAGTTGCTCGCGTGCAAGGGCTTCGGTAATGGGTTGGCCGGTTAAGCGATTATACGCCACCAGGCGGTTCAGCGCGCCTTCCAGCTCGCGCACGTTGCTGGCGATATGGCTGGCCAGCAGATTCAGCACCAAGGGGGGCAGCTCTACCTGCATGCTCTCGGCCTTGGTACGCAAAATAGCCAGGCGCGTTTCTTCTTCTGGTGCATGAACTTCTACGGTTAGGCCACTGCCCAAGCGACTCTTTAGGCGCTCTTCCAGTACCAAATCGTGGGGCGGGCGGTCGGCCGTCAGGATAATCTGTTTCCCCTCGCTCAGCAGGTGGTTGAAGGTGTGAAAGAACTCTTCTTGGGTGTTGTCTTTTCCGGCAATGAACTGAATATCGTCAATCATCAGCACATCCACGCCGCGGAAAATTTCCTTAAACCGCTGTTGAGTTTTATCCTGCATGGCCTTGATGAACTTATTTAAAAACTGCTCGGCCGAAAGGTACATGGTCTGGGTACCGGGTCGCGCCACCAATACGGTGTGACCAATCGCCTGCATCAGGTGGGTTTTACCAAGCCCAACCCCGCCGTGTAGAAAAAATGGATTAAAGCCCGGCACTTCGCCACGGGCCAACGTGGTCGCCACGCTCTGGGCGGCGGTAAAGGCAAAGGTGTTGGATTTCCCCGTCACGAAGGATTCAAACGTATAGCGCGCATCCAGCTTGCTGCTGTGCTGCCAACTTGCCGTTGCTGGGTTGGCTTGGGGGGGTGGCGTCACCGTGGCCGAGGCAACAACCGGCGCAGCGCCCCCTGCCCGAAAGGTTGCAGGCAGAATCTGCAGCTGTACCTGCACCGGCTGCCCTAACTGTTGCGTCAGCAACGCTTCAATGGTTGGCACATACTTAGCCTGCACCTGCATCGCAAAAAAAGCCGTGGGTGCCGCCAAGGTTAGGACGCCATGCTGCCACCCCATGGGGTGCAGAGGGGTAAGCCAGGTTTCGACGGTGTCGGTGTCAAATGTATCAGTCAGCAAGGGCAGAAAAGCGGCCCAATCCAGTCCGTCGCTTCCCAGCGAAGCGGTTGGCGGCGGTACTGCCGTAACCGAGGCATTCACGGGGCTCACTGGCAACATGGGGCGCTTCTTTCTTTAGGACGTTATTGCGCGACAGACGGGGTAAAAACCAAACCACCCGTACTATCTTCTTGGGCACAGAGTGCGCAAGTTTCCCCCCCATGGCAAGCCCTGATGAATAAAAAAATATTGATAAACAATGACTTAGATAATAAAAAGACGCGCTACCCGATTTTCGAGTAGCGCGCCCCTATTGCGTCATAAAACAGGCGCGGAAACCCGCACCTTCAAAGTTAACTTAAGCTTTGGTCGTCAGCTTTTTGGCCTTCGCTGCCAGGCGGCTGGTCTTGCGGCTGGCAGCACCGGGGGTGATAGCCCCTTTTTGGGCGGCTTTGGCCAATTCACTCATGGCCAGCTTAAAGGCGCTGGCAATCTGTTCGGGCTTGGCGGCGGCCAAGGCGGTTTCAAACTTTTTTACCAAGGTGCCGACGCGTGAACGGGTAGCCGTGTGCTGCACATTCGCTGTTTCCGTTTGGCGAATACGCTTACGCTGTTGGTTGGTGTGGGCCATGGTGTCGGTCCTTCTCTTCAGTTGGCACAATTACTCTTAAAGCAGTGGGAACCTTGTGCGGGGGCCCTGCTAAAAATTTCAGCAAACCGTGGATGATTCCAGAGCCTGCATAACAAAACGCAACCTACGCAAATGGGGATAACTTGGTCAAGCAGATTTTATGGGCCACACCAAAGATAATTTTTACCGCCCATGCTTGACATCAACCACCACAGCGTTGGCCAAGGGTTAGAGCCTAAGTTTTCAAGCCTGCAAGGCAGCACAAAACTTGGCAAGCCGTGCCAAGGCCTCGGTCAGCTCGGCCGCGTTGCCAGCATAGGAAATCCGGATAGCCCCAGCGTCACCAAACGCCCCCCCCGGCACCACGGCCACCAAGGCCTCGTTCAGCAGCGCGGTGCAAAAGCTCAGGTCGTCGGTCAGGCGCGTCCCCGCGGGCGTGACCTTGCCAAAGACCGAGGTTATCTGCGGAAAGGCATAGAACGCCCCTTGCGGCATAGGGCAGGTCAAGCCCATCTGGCGCAAGGCGGCCAAGGTTTCGTCGCGCTGGCGGTTAAGCCGTACCAACTGGGGGGCCAAGAAGTCTTGCGGCCCACTTAACGCCGCCGCCGCCGCCGCCATGGGCACCGCTGGCAGATGGGTGGTGCTTTGGCTGGTTAAGGCCAACAGGGCGTCAATCAACGGCTTGGGCGCCGCCACCATCCCAACCCGCCAGCCCGGCATGCCGTAGGTTTTACTCACACTCTGCACCAGCACCGTGCGAGCGCGCAGGCTGGGGTGGCTATCGAGCACATGGGCAGCCCGTTCCCCAGTCGCTCCAAAAATCAGATGGTCATATATATCATCGGCAACGATCCAAACGTGAGGGGCCTCAGCCAGTACGGCCGCCAAAGCTGCCACTTCGGCCGCCGTATAGAGCATGCCAGTCGGGTTGCTGGGGTTGTTAAACAGAATCGCCTTGGTGGCAGGCGTAATGGCCGCCCGCAGCTGGGCTGGGGTAATTTTATAGTCATTCGCCACACTGGCGGTGGGGCACACCGGCACGCCCCCCACCAGCTTCACCATTTCGGGGTAGCTGGCCCAATAGGGCGCTGGAATAATCACCTCATCGCCAGGGTTCACCAAGGCCAACAACAGGTTAAACAGGGCCCCCTTACCGCCCACCTGGGCGCAGACTTCGGCTTCTGCATAATCAAAGCCCCGCGCCTGCATGCTGGCCCGAAAGGCCTGCACCAAGCCAGCGCTGCCGCGCCCGGGCAAGTAATCGCCGCTGTCGGCATCCACGGCCTTATGGGCGGCCTCATACACATGGGCGGGCGGCAGGAAGCCCGGCACCCCGATGCTGAGGCTTAAAACCGGCTTACCCGCCGCCTTGAGCGCCCGTGCCGCATTGGCCACCTGAATAATCGCGCTGGGCTGTAAGGCTTGCAGGCGGCTGGAAAGGGCTGGGGTAGCTGAGGTCATTTGGTCACTCCTTGTTTAAAATTATATCTTCTATCTGGCCTGCCCCGCTTGCCCACGCAAGCCACCCGTGGCATACAGTGCGTGCATTTGTGGCACACCGAAAGCTTTTCTCGGCTGGGTTCCCAGATGCATCGCCGCCCCTGCTTGGGGCAATCTCACTCCTTCTAAAGGTTTAACTATGACAAACGGTACTGGCACTGGCTACATGCCGCCCACACACGCCACCACCCGCGAAGCGCGCCGCGAGACTTACAGGAACGACCTGCAAAAGCAGGCCGCGCGCCTCCGTGGCAAGGCCGCCCGTGACACACAAAACGGAAAGCGCGAGCCCAAGCCAGACCGTCGGCATTAACCCTTTCCGCGGCGCCACCCGGCGTTGCTTCACCGGCGGCCCAGCCGCCTAACCACGGAGGCGCCATGCGCACCCCCCTGTCCCCCCATTCGCGGGCCACGCCCGCACCCACCCTTTGGGAAGGCTCACCCCCGCACCAAAGGGGGTGATTGGTCTCCCTTAAACGGTTTTGGGCAATAAACCGTCGAAAAATCCCTGCCGCGTCCGCGCGTCAGGGAATTTTTTGTGGCTAAGGTGTTGCCGTGGCCACAGCCCCCAGCCGTTTTCAGCACTGCCACAGGCAAATCCCTTGGCGCGCAGCCCTGCCCTGCGTAGAACTGCTGCATGAGCAACCTCATTTCCCAAGCTGGTCAGGCCCTCACCCCCGAACTGATTGCCTTGGGCGAAAAGTATGGCCTAAATAAAGTCGAAACCCGTTTTTTAGGGCCACTGCTCAAATACTTTGCCGAACCCAACATCCGCGAAGTCGTCATCAACCAACCCGGCGAAGTGGGCTACGAATTCCCCGATGGCAGCTGGAAGTGGGTTGAAGCCCCCGAACTGACGCTCAATCAGTTGGAAGATTGCGCCCGCATGCTGGCCAATCTTTCGAACAACATCTATACCCCCGAGCACCCCGTGCTGAGTTGCAAAATGCCCGGCGGGCACCGCGTGCAGATTGTCGGCGGGCACCATTGCGGCAAAAAGTTTTCCATGACGGTACGGATTCAGCACGTCAAAAACTATACGCTCGACAGCTTCGTGATGGCCCAAGAGGTGCGCGACCGCGTGATTGATTGCGTCATTAATAAAAAAACCCTGCTCATTTCGGGCGGGACCAGTACGGGTAAAACCAGCTTTATGAATGCCGCGCTCAAGTACATCCCCATGCACGAGCGATTGATTACACTGGAAGACGTGCCGGAGCTTGACGTGCCGCACCATAACTGGACTCCGTTGCTGTTCGGTGGCGCCAGCCGCGACCCTTCCGGGAAAGAAATCCGCGAGATGCTTAATGCCACACTGCGGATGCGCCCCGACCGCATTTTGCTTGGGGAAATCCGTAAGGAAAACGCCTTTACCTTTTGCAGCGCCATCAACACCGGTCACGAAGGCAGCATGGCAACCATTCACAGCAACAACCCCGATGCGGCGCTCGATGCCGTGGTCAACCGCGTGATGCTGAACGGCGAAGTGGCCGACAGCGCCCTGAACGTCCTCAAGCGCCAGCTGCAGATGGATATTTACGGCGTGGTGCAGCTCACCCGCGAAGGCCCTAAGGTTACGGCCATCTTTAAGCAGTTGAAGGATTAGGTGACCTGCGGCCAGTGCCCGTAGGGCACGTCATCACATTATCAGTCCGATGAGCTGTTAATCCGCATCATTATGTACGGATGGTAAACTACGTTGGCTCCGGCGGCTGGGATCGAACCAGCGACCTGCGGATTAACAGTCCGATGCTCTACCGCTGAGCTACGCCGGAGCAGACAACGAGGCGCTTATGCGGCAACCGCGCGGGGCTGTCAACCATCTGGGCCAAGTTTGGCCTATTCCAAACCAATCCGCTGCCTAACTTCCGCCCAGAATCAAGCCCACCGCCACCACCAACGCCCCCCCTAAGACCACTTGAAAGAGGGTAGGCAGCAGCGGGCTCTTCATAAAATGCCAGCGAATGTAGGCAATGGCGGCCAATTCAATCACCACCACCCCCAAAGCTACGGCGGTCGCAGTCCAGATATCGGTCAGCAGGTAAGGCAAGGTATGGCCAAGGCCGCCCAGCATGGTGGCCACGCCACATACCGTGCCACGCAGCCACGGGCTACCGCGGCCAGAAATTTTGCCGTCATCGCTTAAGCCTTCGGTTAACCCCATCGAGATTCCTGCCCCCACACTGGCCGCCAGCCCCACCAGCAGCGTGGCGTGGCTGTCGTGCGTTGCCATGGCAGCGGCAAAGAGCGGCGCCAACGTAGAAACCGAGCCATCTATCAGCCCAGCCAGCCCTGGTTGCACCACCTGCAACACCACCTGTTGGCGCGCGGTGGCCTGCTCGGCCAGCTTGCTGTCGGGCGTGAGCAGGCTATATTGCAATGTATTGGCGCGCTTTTCGTGACCGCGCTCGGCGGCGGCCAAATCGCCCAGCAGCTTACGCACGGCTACATCTTGGCTACGTTGGGCGGCCAGTGTGTAGAAGTTCCCGGCCTGAACCTCCAGCTGCTCGGCCATCGTCCAGAGCGCCTCTGGGTTTAACTCATGCGCCAACCAGAGGGGTTCAGGGCGGGTAAAGCCCGCAATATCCTCGCGCCGTACCAAGGGAATATGTTCGCCAAACTTAAGCCGAAAGAGCGTGAGCAGTGCCCGTCGGTGCCCCTCTTCCTCTTCAGCCATGGCCGCAAAAACCTTGGCGCTGGTAGGGAAGCTGGCGTCAAGCCGATGGGCAATATCGCGGTAAATGCGGCCATCTTCTTCCTCGGCCCCAATTGCCAGTGCCAACACCTCGGCCTCACTGAGCGAGGTAAACAGGCGCTTGGCTGGGGCAAAGAACGGCATCAGTTTAGGCTTTCCTGTTTTTTCATCTGGCGCTAGAATGCGCCCATGAACAGCACTGCGCAACTTCTTAAGGGTAAAAATGGCCTGATTTTAGGCGTAGCCAACGAATGGAGCCTGGCCTGGGGGATAGCCCAAGCAGCCCATGCCGCAGGCGCCAAGCTCACCCTCACCTACCCCAACGAAGCCATGCAACGCCGCGTCCTGCCCATGGCCGCGCAGCTGGAAGCCGATGTGATGGCCTGCGATGTGCAGGATGACGGCCACCTCGCTACGCTTGGCAAGCATTTCAGCCAAGCGGGCAACCAACTGGATTTTGTGGTGCACGCCGTAGCCTTTGCCAACAAGGAAGAGCTTAAGGGCGGCATTACCAGCACCACCCGCGAGGGCTTCCGCACAGCTCTAGAAGTGAGCTGCTTTAGCTTCATTGCCCTCACCAAGGCCTTGGAAGGCGCCTTGGCACCCAACGCCAGCCTGCTCACTCTCACCTACGAAGGTAGTACCAAGGTGGTGCCCAATTACAACATTATGGGCGTGGCCAAGGCAGCTTTGGAAAGCGCCACGCGCTACCTGGCAGCCGAACTGGGCCCACAGGGCTACCGCGTGAATGCCATCTCGGCAGGGCCGATTAACACATTGGCAGCCCGTGGCATTGGTGGGTTTGGTGGCATGCTGAAACACCACGAGGCCACCGCCCCCCTGCGCCGCTTGGTCACCCAAGAGGACGTGGCAGGTGCGGCGTTGTATCTGCTGTCATCGTTAGGCAGCGGCACCACCGGCGAGGTGCTGATGGTCGACACCGGCGCCCATATTCTCGGCCCTACAATAAAATCAGATGTTTAGTATCACTTGTATTCCTGCAAAACTGCCCCACACTGTGTTCAACGAATTCCTTTTAACGACAAGCGAGCCCGCTGAGCGCCCCTAACCCGGCAGTTCCAGGCTCGCGCCTCCCCGCCCCACGGTTGAGAGATGGTTTTGATGATAATTCTGATAGGCGCATTGAACGCTGAAACAGAAAATTATCAGAAACCGTCTTCTCCCGTTGGGGCGGGGATTTCATTGATAGGGCATTTAGGGCGTAGGCTCAGGCGCCCCTTCGGTCAGGGGTTTCCGCTGCTCGGCCAAATAGTTGATGCAATACTGGGCTTCAGCCTGTTTGGCCCTTGCGGCCTCCTCGCTGCGCATCCCAAGCATCCCCAGCACATTGCCCTTTAGCAGCTCGCCACCACCCACTGCCGTCCAGTAGATCATCTGCTGTTCCAACGCTCCAAGCGCCTCGGCACGGGTGAGCACACAGCGTCCTTCATTAAAGCAACCCTTGGCTTCCCCGCGCTGAACCCGCGCACGGTTTTCATCACTCTGCTGCATCATCGCACGGTAACCACGTTCCTGCTTGGTGGCACGCAGGTAAACGCCACCATCCCACCAGCAGGTCAGGCGGGGCACGCCAAGTTCTAGGCTCATCGGCTGCACCACATAGGTGTAGGCAGCCCCACCAGCCACAATGAAAAAGGCCATTACTTGCCAGAGTGTCATGCCAGTATCTCCTTATAAAAATCCTCGATTTGCGCCGCCGCACACTTAGGGGCAAAGGGGACTAAATCATAGTCAACGCGCGCAAGGTTGGCTTGCCGACACTCTTGCAAGGCTGCTGCCAGACTGCCAACCTCATCGGGCACAGCCCACCACGGCTGAGTTGGCTGCGTGACCAAATACTCACGCGGGCCCTCGGTCCGTGTACAGACCAACGGCAAACCATGGCTCATGGCTTCCAAAATCGTCAGGCCAAAGGGTTCGTAACGTGCTGCCGAAACATAGGCATTCCAACGTCGGTAGAAAGTTTCTACGGTATTCTGGTAGCCTTGTAACACCACGCGGGAGTCATTGCGGCACAAGTCTTCAAGCAAAGGGCGCTCTGGCCCTTCGCCCACCAGTTCTAGGCGAACCCTTTGATCGGTTGGAAATGCCTGCTGAAAAGCCTTGACCAAGGTCGTCATCCCCTTTTGCGGATGCAGCCGCCCAACGGAACCAAAGCAAAAAATTCCATCCTTAGCACGGGCCAGCGGCTCAACAGCCTGCGGCGCACGCGGTAACCAATTCCATACCCGCTGCACCTTGCCTCGGTAATGGGGGGGCACTTCCTGCAACTGCCAATCAGCAATCGCAATGAGGCCGTGGCAGGCTGCGTGCTCCTTTGGTTTGTAACGCAAATGCAACGTCCCAATGTGGCGTAACCCAAGCCCCTTGGCGACGCGTGCCAACACCGTATGGGCGCGGCCAAGATGGCTATGCAGCACCTCGGCTTCAAAACCGCGTGTGTATTGGGCTATAATCCACGCCGCCAGCCAACGCGTGATGCGATAGCTGGCCCACCAGGGCAACACCAGCAAGGCAGGGGCAATCTTAGCATCGGGCACAGCCAGCTCGGTCTGCCACCGTGGTACTGGGGCATTGGCAGGTACCACCACCCTCACCTCATGCCCGGCCTGCGCTTGCAACCGAGCAAGCGACGCAACGTACCCCTCAGCACCCGCAAACTCACCACTCAAAATCGCGTGCAGAATCTTCACCTAAACACTATGGGGCACGGTGAGAAACAATGACAAGCCCCGCCTGATCTTGCATTGCCAGTTCGGCAGGCGCATTGGCCAAGGCAACCCCAAACGCTAACCAACCACTCCCAAACGCTAGCAACGCCGCAACGAATGTCCGCATCATGAACGTAATCTTTCTTTAACAGTTAAATAGTGGGTTATACGCGATGAATCACGCTGGTCACCACACCCCAGATATGAAAATCCATCTCCGGCGTCACGGTTAAAACCTTATAGCGCTCGTTTTCCGGCACCAACTCGGTTTGGCCGTTCCGAAGTCGGTAGCGCTTCACCGTCAGTTCACCATCCACCGCGGCAATGATAATCGTCCCTTCCCGCGCGGGCAGTGAGCGGTCGACGACCAGCAAATCGCCTTCCTGAATCCCGGCATTCTCCATGCTGTCACCCTGAACCCTCACAAAAAATGTCGTCTGGGGGTGGGGCACCAGGTGGGTGTGCAAATCAATGCGAGATTCAATATGGTCATCGGCAAAGGTTGGCACCCCTGCCCGCACTGCGGTACCAAACAAGGGCAGAGCACGGAGAGGATCCTCGCCACCGTGCAGCACAAAGGCCTTAACCGACTCAATCATACTTTCTGGCACCCGCACTGGCTTGGTGGCCTGTCCGTACTGACCTGTTCCGCGTGGTCTGCCGGCCCCTGCCCGCCGCCCACCGCGTTGTAGTGTTTTAAGTCCCATCGCACTCTCTCCTCGTTGGTATGATGGATTTACGCACGCTAATCAAACACTGTCAAGAAGATTACTGAACAATTTTCAAAATAGTTTTAAGTCATGCTTAATACAGCTTTGAAGGCTTGGATTTTAAGGTTAACTCAAAAAATTGAAAACTTTGGTCGTGCAGGCAGTTCCGCCCGCACGTCTCTTCACGCCTATTATGCGCTAACGCGCACCGGCTAACTTTGTGCTACTCGCTGCATTTGCAAGGGGTAAACCCCCTGCACCCCCCTTTGATGAATTCACCTTCGGTGAATTGGTCGGGGCGAGAGGATTTGAACCTCC
>JAIXXE010000006.1 GCA_027490875.1 Alphaproteobacteria bacterium | reverse complement strand
CTGTCGATCTTCGAGGGAACCAAGCAGCGCTTCTTCGCGCTGGACTTGTAACGGTTTTGCGCCGGTCACCTGAGCGTTTAGAGCTCGCAACAGGAGACCGACGAGATGATCAAGCATTCAGAAGAGTTTAAGCAGGAAGCAGTGCGGATTGCACTGACCAGCGGATTGCCGCGTGAGCGGGTTGCTGCTGATTTGGGGATTGGCAAGTCGACGCTGGGCAAGTGGCTGGCACAGTATCGGCCTACAGATTTGACCTCAGCGCCACAGGCAGATCTAGCCCGCGAGAACGAACGCCTTCGCCTTGAGAACCGCGTACTTAAGGAGGAGAGGGATATCTTAAAAAACTGTCGCCGGCAGGGCCCGCCTGTGTGCGGTAGAAACGGGTCGTGGTATGGAAGCGTCAGGAGGGTCGCGGCCGATAGCTTATTGGAGGTATGATACCCCGTTAAAAAACGTGGCCTGTGGGCATTTGCGTACTTGAGAATGGTGACGCCTGCATAGCAGCGATCCCGGTTAGGAAGATGACGGTTTGCATTGCCCATACCCTCCGTTTTGAAGGAGGAAGTGGAATGACAATATCAAAATCCAACGGCATGGATGCGATGGCCATGGTCAATCCGCGTGCCGCAGCCATCGACATTGGTTCGACAATGCACATGGCGGCCATCAACCCGAATGCCGATGATAATCCAGTGCGGGCATTCGGAACGTTCACCGGCGATCTGCATGAGATGGCGCGCTGGTTCAAGGAACGCGGTGTAACCAGTGTTGCGATGGAATCCACCGGAGTTTATTGGATTCCCGCTTACGAGGTGCTTGAACAGCACGGTATGCATGTAATTCTGGTCAATGCGCGGTATGCCAAGAACGTGCCGGGCCGCAAAACCGATGTAAGCGACGCGGCATGGTTACAGCGTCTTCACAGCTACGGCTTGTTGCGCGGTAGCTTCCGTCCCGAGGCAGACGTTGCGACCCTGCGTGCCTATTTGCGGCAGCGCGAACGGCTGATCGAATACACCGCGTCGCATATCCAACATATGCAGAAGGCGCTGATGGAGATGAATTTGCAGCTTCATCACGTCGTCTCGGACATTACCGGCGTGACTGGGATGCGGATTATACGAGCAATCGTTGCTGGCGAGCGGGATCCCGGTATTCTGGCAGAAATGCGCGATGTGCGCTGTCATTCTTCGGCAGAGATCATTTGTGCCGCGTTGTCGGGGAACTGGCGAGACGAGCACATCTTCGCGCTGTGCCAATCCTTGGCGCTATACGATTTTTATCAGACCAAGATTCTCGAATGCGATCGGAAGCTGGAAGCTGCATTGAAGGTACTTGAGATTGGCAAGGGGCATGATGTCCAACGCCTGCCAAAAGTTAGGACCAAAGGGCGCCAGGTAAATGCGCCAGACTTCGAAGTCCGCTCCGCCCTATATCGCGTTCTTGGTGTTGATCTGACACAGATCCACGGCATCGGCCCCTCTCTCGCGCTTAAACTTGTTGGTGAGTGTGGCACCGATCTCGCGGCTTGGCCCAGTTCAAAGCATTTTACGTCATGGCTATGTCTCGCGCCGGGCAACAGAATATCCGGCGGCAAGCTGCTATCATCGAAAACGCGTCGATCATCGAGCCGTGCGGCAGCACTCCTGCGTCTTGCAGCAACAACCATTGGCCGCAGTGACACCGCGCTTGGCGCGTTTTACCGCAGGTTGTCTGGGCGAGCAGGAAAAGCCAAAGCGGTGACCGCGACGGCCCGTAAGATCGCCGTGTTATTTTACAACAGCTTGCGACACGGCATGGCCTATCAAGATCCCGGCGCTACCCAGTACGAAGAGCGATATCGCAATCGGGTGATTGGCAATTTGCAGCGCCGGGCAAAGACTTTTGGTTTTGCCCTGCACGAACTGCCCAAAGAGCCTGACATGAGTGTTTCTTAGGAAGGCCACGCAGTTCTTCGCGAGCCAGCGGCCGTGAGGTTTGCGTTCGTGGAGAACTGGCGTCATGTCTGGCCGGTGGAGACGATCTGCCGGGTGATGCGGGTCAGTCCGCGTGGCTATCGCTCATGGCGCACACGACCCATCAGCCAGCGTGCGCGGACGGATATGAAGGTGCTGGCCCATATCCGGGAACAGTACAGCCTGAGCCTTGGCAGCTATGGCCGTCCTCGCATGACGATGGAACTCAAAGAGGTAGGCCTCGCTATCGGCGAGCGCCGGGTCGGACGGCTGATGCGTGCCAACGGGATTAAGCCAGTGCGCACCCGCAGACACAAGGTTACCACTGATAGCCACCACCGTTTGGGCGTCGCGGCTAACTGGCTGGACGGCGATTTTGTTGCTGTGGCACCCAACCAGAAGTGGGCGGGTGACATCACCTATGTCTGGACGTCCGAAGGATGGCTATACCTCGCCGTCATCCTCGATCTGCATAGCCGCCGTGTTGTGGGCTGGGCGGTCAGTGACCGAATGAAGAAGGATCTGGCGATCAGGGCGCTGGACATGGCTGTGCGCCTCCGCAATCCACCGTCAGGCTGCCTTTTCCACTCAGATCGCGGCAGCCAATATTGCTCCTATGCTTATCAGAAGAAGCTGCAGGCCCACGGCCTGCGGCCATCAATGAGCGGTAAAGGAAACTGTTACGACAACGCTTCCGTCGAGACGTTCTTCAAGTCGCTGAAGGCTGAACTGATCTGGCGGCAGAAATGGCCAACCAGGCGTCAGGCAGAGGCCGCCATCTTCCAGTACATCAACGGGTTCTACAACACCCGACGACGTCATTCATATCTGGGCGGCATCAGCCCGCTCGCATTCGAGGCCAAGGTGG
>JAIXXE010000150.1 GCA_027490875.1 Alphaproteobacteria bacterium | reverse complement strand
GTGGCCGCAGAAACTGTCATTGGTAAACTCGCTGATCGATCGGGCTTGGTGGGGGACGGTGATGCACCACTGCGCAATCGTTTGGCGCGCGCGCTGGAAAGCCGTGGCTTCACCGTCAAGACAGCTGCTGGCGTTGAAGAAGCCATGACCATCGCTCGGGGCGACCCCCCAGCCTTCGCCGTCCTCGACCTACGCCTTGAGGATGGCTCTGGGCTGTCTGTCGTCGAAGAGCTTCATATTCGACGCCCTGATGCACGTGTGGTCATGCTGACGGGCTATGGTAATATCGCAACCGCTGTTGCAGCCGTGAAGGCGGGTGCGGTCGACTATCTGTCAAAGCCAGCGGACGCCGATGACGTTGTCAAAGCCCTGATGGCCCAAAGCGATCATCTCCCTGATCCCCCTTCTAATCCTATGAGTGCTGACCGCGTACGCTGGGAACATATTCAGCGAGTCTTTGAATTATGCGGACATAATGTGTCTGAGACGGCGCGTCGTTTGAATATGCACCGTCGGACCTTGCAGCGCATCTTGGCAAAGCGCGCGCCACGCTGAAGCATTAATCCTTGACGTTCGTGCGATGGTCGCTGACGATGACCCAAAGGATCGCGCTTACAGCGTAGAATCCCCATCATGCTCAAAGGACGGCCACCTTGGAACATCTTGACGTGCTCATCGTCGGAGCGGGAATTTCAGGCATTAGCGGTGCGTACCACCTCAATAGCCAGTGCCCTACGAAGACCTATGCATTATTTGAAAGCCGTGAGGCGATTGGCGGCACGTGGGATTTATTTCGCTATCCGGGTATTCGCTCTGACTCAGACATGTACACACTCGGCTTTTCCTTCAAGCCGTGGACTGAGGCGAAGGCAATCGCAGATGGGCCCTCCATCCTGAAATATCTTCACGAAACCGCTGAGGAACATGACATCAAGTCAAAGATCCGTTTGTCCCACAAAGTGATCGCTGCGGCTTGGGACTCAGAAACGGCGCGCTGGACAATCGATTTTACAAACGGTCCGACCCAAGAAAAAGGCCAGCTTACGTGCAGCTTTCTCTATATGTGCACCGGCTATTACAACTACCAACAAGCCCATCGTCCAAATTTCCCCGGCGAAGAGAGCTTCAAGGGCCAAATCATTCATCCGCAATTCTGGCCCGACAACTTTAACTATAGCGGCAAGAAGGTGGTGATTATCGGCAGTGGTGCAACGGCAGTCACTCTCGTACCAGCCATGTCGGACCAAGCCGCACATGTCACGATGTTGCAGAGGTCGCCCACCTATGTGGTTTCCCGACCCGGTGAAGACGCTTTTGCAAACTGGCTACGCAAAGTCTTGCCGGGAAAGCTAGCATACAGTGTTATAAGGTGGCGCAATGTTCTGTTCCAAATGTATTTCTACAACATGGCGCGAAAATATCCCGCGCGGGTGAAAGAGCGTCTGTTAGACATGCTTAAGCCCGAGCTGCCCACTGACTTCGACATCCCCAAGCATTTCACACCCACCTACAATCCTTGGGATCAACGCCTTTGCTTGGTGCCTGATGCGGACCTGTTCACAGCGATAAAAGCGGGCAAAGCCAGTGTGGTCACCGACCATATTGAACGGTTTGATGAATCAGGCATTGCCTTAAAGTCCGGCACTCATTTGGACGCGGAGATTATTGTCACTGCGACTGGCCTGCAGCTGCAAGTATTGAGTGGCGTGCCGTTTCAAGTGGATGGCCAGCCAGTAGATTTCGCCAAGACCTTCTCCTACAAAGGCATGATGTACAGTGGCGTTCCAAACCTTGCTTCTGCGTTCGGCTATACCAATGCATCCTGGACTCTCAAGGCCGACCTAACGGCTGAGTATGTGTGTCGGTTGCTAACGCACTTGGATGCGACGGGCCAAACCACCTGTCTGCCTGAGAAAGGCGATGACAATTTGAAGCCTGCACCCTGGCTCGATTTCACCTCCGGCTATGTCACCCGTGCGATGGAGTCATTTCCTAAGCAAGGCGATGTGGCCCCTTGGAAGGTCCATCAGAATTATGCGCTAGACTTGATGGAGTTCCGCTTTGGCAAGCTAGAAGATGACGTGATGCGGTTTTCAAAGCCTCGCGCTTTATAAGGGTCACACTTGGGTCCTTAGATGGACAGGCTAGGCCAAGACCTGCCAAGAGCAAGCTCCGTAGGAACCAAATCATGACCGAGCCGACTGCCAGCCCCCCTGCCCTGCCCATTATCATTATTGGTGGGGGCCCGTCGGGCCTGTTCGCTGCTGAAATTTTGGCAAAGGCAGGCCACTACGTGCAAATATTTGACGGCATGCCTTCGGTTGGGCGCAAATTTTTGTTGGCTGGGCGGGGTGGCCTAAACCTCACCCATAGCGAAGCCCTTCCCCAGTTTAAGTCCCGCTATGGTTTGTCGCAAAACTGGGTCGCACCTTGGCTGGACGCATTTACACCGGATGACTTGCGGGCTTGGGCGGAAGGATTAGACCAATCCGTTTTTGTTGGATCAAG
>JAIXXE010000110.1 GCA_027490875.1 Alphaproteobacteria bacterium | reverse complement strand
TTCCATAACTTAACAACCAAAGCCCGGCCATTGCGCCCCGGGGTGTGCCGTGCTTGCGCCACCAGCGCAGCGCCAGCACCATAATGAGACCGACCAGCAGTCCTTCCAGCAGGGCTTGATAGAGTTGGCTCGGGTGGCGGGGGATGGCATCGACCTGTGGAAAGACCATGGCCCACGGCAGGCCTTCGGGAGCGGGGCGGCCCACCAGTTCGCCGTTCACAAAATTGGCCAAGCGCCCCAGCAGGCAGCCCAAGGGCACCACGGGGGCGATGCGGTCGGCCAAATCCAGCACATTCAACCGTTGCCGCCACGCAAACAGCAGCATGGCAATGGTTACACCAAGCAGGCCGCCATGAAACGCCATGCCGCCTTCCCACACCCGCAGCATGGCGGCGGGGTTGGCGAGGTAGGTATGAAAGTTATAGAACAGAATATACCCAAGCCGCCCGCCAACAATCACGCCCAGCACCGCCCAGAGAAAGAAATCCTCCATCTTGGCCGGGGTAAGGTTGGCGGCGGGGTAACGGCTGCACAGACGCTTGGCCAGCCACAGCCCCCCCGCCAAGGCCACCACATAGGCCAGCCCGTACCAATGGATGGCCAGCGGCCCCAGTTGCAAAGCGATAGGGTTCATGTGCGGGAAGATGAGCATGGAGTTAGGTTAAACCAGTTCCAATTCCAACACCACAGGCACGTGGTCGGAGGGTTGGGGCAGGGCGCGCACGGCGGTGTGGTGGGTGACGCGGCGCACCCTAGGTTGCAGCGTGGGGCTGACCATGTGGTAGTCAATCCGCCAGCCGTGGGTGGGGCTGCGGCCATACATGCGGTAATCGAACCAGCTGTAGATGCCCGCGTCTTGGTTCACCAGCCGCAGGGCGTCGCGCAGGCCGCTGGCGGCTTGTACTTGGGCGAGCCATTGCTGTTCCTCGGGCGTGAACATCACCTGTTTTTCCGCCCTTTTGGCAGGGATGGGGACGTCGCGGGCGTCAGCCGCAATGTTGTAGTCGCCGCTGGCAATGACGTGGGGGTACTGCGCGGCCAGCGCGACCAGTTCGGCCTGCAAGGCGGCGTAGCAGCGTTGCTTAAAGGCAAACTTGGGGCTGTCGGTCGCTTCGCCCTGCGGCAGGTAAAGATTCAGCAACCGCACCCCTTGCACCGTGGCGGCAAGTACGCGGGCTTGGCCTTCAGTGGCAGACGGGTTGGTACTGAAGCCCAGCTGCACGTTGGTGGGGGCTTCCCGCGCCAGAATGGCCACGCCGTTGTAGCTTTTTTGGCCATGGTAGGCGGCCTGCCAACCGGCTTCATTCAGGGCTGCGAGGGGAAAGAGGGCGTCTTCGACCTTGGTTTCTTGCAACACCAAGGCGGTGGGTTGGTTTTCATTCAACCACGCCAAAACCTGAGGGAGCCGCAACCGCAGGCTATTGACATTCCAGGTGGCTACTTTGAAAGATGCTGGCATGAACATAGTCCCCTCTTCTACTCGTCAGGCCGCTTTTGTCGTTTTTCTGGTCTTCCGCTCCGCACGTACCTCTGTGTACGCTTGCAGTGCTCAGCCTGCAAAAACCACCAAAATCGTCTCTGTCTAGCGAAGAAGGGAACATGTTCCATATGACGCCTTCTAGCACCACCACTCCGTTACCGCCAGCGGCGTTGCAGCAGATGCTGGCAGCAGCGTTTGCGGGCGGCACGATAACCGTGCGCGACGATACCCACCTGCACGAGGGGCACAACCGCGAGGTCAATCAGTACGGCGGGCATTACAAAATACGCCTGATTTGGGCAGGGTTTGCTGGGATGAGCCGCGTGAATCGGCAGCGTTTGGTGCAGCAGGCGTTGCAGCAGCCGTGGCAGGCGGGGCGGATTCATGCGCTAACCTTGCAACTGTTGACGCCGCAAGAAGCAGCCTAAGCCGCATTAACCTTGGCAGCGGTGGCCTTTACCGCCTAACCTGTTGGCAAGAATGGCCAACACCAACGCCACCCCCGACCACAACGCTGGTACCTTACCTGCGCCGCAGCGTGGGTTGAAGGCTGCGCTCGGGCGTGACCGTTGGCAGCGTTGGTGGCAGGCACAAGGCCGCGAGGTAACCCGCCAAGCGCTGGCGCTTGTTTGTATTGGGGGGCTTACGGCGTTTGGTTGGGGCAGTTTGCAGGCGTGGTCGGTTTACCGGCAAAAGCAGCATTTGCAAACCGAATTAGAGCAACAGGGCCCCGCGCTGGCGCGCTGGATGGCTGAACCGTTTGACCAGCTAAAGCCCGTGGCGGAGGATTTACAGCTTCAAGCGGCCCTGCAAACGCCGCTTGGGCTGGCTGGCCCCGCAGCCGAACGCGCGCTGCAACGCTGGGAAGGCTTGGCCGAACAGAGCGACGTGGTGCTGTACGATGCAAACACCGGGCGCACCTTACCCTTGGGGTTAAGTCAAGTCCCTTCCGCCGAGCTGCTGCGCCGTGTGGCCGACTTGCCCGCGGTGCCCCAACGGTTGATTGCCGCGGGGTTCAGAAATGGCATGTTGACCTATGTGGTGCCTATCCCCACCACCCTTGCGCAGCGCGTGTACCTGATTCTAACTCTCAGTGTTCGCCAGCGTGCGACCGAGTGGCAACAACGACCAAGCCCCGACAATGCCATGTTGGCCCTGAGGCTGCCGCATCTGGAACAGCCGATTGTCTGGCGCCAGGATGAACCGTTGCGGTTTGAAGCGGTGCAGGGCGGCACGCAGCCCCAGCCGTTGCAGGCCACAATGCCGTTGGCTACCTTGCCCGACGTGCAGGCGTTGCTAATACAGGAAGGGCCGTTGCCGTTGGTTGGCTGGTTACCGCAGCTGCTGGTTTTGCTATGGGGCCTTGCGGCTTCGTTGGCTGTACTGTGGCCCCATACGGCCCCCATGCGGCGGCGCTTGGCGGGGCCGATGCAACGCCTGGTGGTTGGGCCTTGGCAGAAGGCTATGCTGGGCTTTGCCGCCATCAGCCGCAGGGTTGTGAAAGAGCGCGCTGCGACGCAAACGCCTTCGTGGGATGCAGCTGAAACTGAGCTGGCTGGGCCGGGAGACTATTCTGCGTCCGACTTCCGCAACAGCACCAAAGCCAACCCGTATCGCAATCGGCCTAAACTAAAACCACGGCCGCCGGAAGTTTCGGTTCAGGCCGTGGCAGGATTTCATAACCCTGCTGCAACGGCACCGTTACTCCCGTCAGACCTTGAAATCATGATGAAACGGGTGCAGCGCTGTATGCGGCAGGGCATGGTTGAGTTGATGTACCAACCCATTTATAATTGTAAAACCAACGACGTTGATGCCAACGAGATTCTCGCACGGTTACGCGATGAGGAGGGCTTGTTAAGCCCAGCACAGTTCCTGCCGGTTTTGCAACAGATGGGAGAGCTTGCCGCATTGGATAGTTTGGTCTTTACCCGGTTGATTGACGAACACTTTGCTGCGGGCAAGCGCCCACCGGTGCTGCTGAGTATCAATGTTTCTGGCACCAGCCTGGATGACCTGACCTATCTGCGCGATGTGGCGACCCGTGGTGAGGGGATACTCAAGCGCTTGATTTTTGAAGTGCGCAGCAGCGAAGTGGTGCGCGACCCTAAAGCCCTGCAGCTGCTGAAAGCCTTGCAACGGCAAGGGGGTAAAGTGGCGGTCGACTATTTTGGCGGCGGCAAGGCGATGCTCCAAGCAACCAAGGCCTTAGGGATTGATATGCTGAAGATTGATATGATGGCCTTTTACAAAACCAAGGACTTAAAACGTGAGTTTGCCGAGGTTTGTGATGAAGCCTTACGCCTAGGCCTGCCGGTGGTGGTGGAAAAGATTGAAGATGCCGAAATGGACGCGCTGGCGCGCCGGGTTGGCGCCCAAATGCTGCAGGGTTACGGGTTGGGTAAGCCGGCTTCGAGCTTGGCAACCTTGCCACTGAGCGCCCGGTTTTAATTTTTCGGCCTTAATGGCTTGATGTGACAGATATAAGACAGGGGGCATGGAATACCCTACGTTTTAGCTGTATCTGTGCATGCTAGTAGTATACGTTCTGGTCATGCTTGGAGATTTGCTGGTACCCGATAGCCTGACAGAAACGGCCAGACAAATGCCGCTGGAACTGCGGCTGGTATTGGCACTGGCAGGTGAGCGTGAACTGAATGCCCGTGAGACGATGCAGCTAGAAAAGCTTCAGGCCGAACGCGGCGAGGGGCTTTACGCCGATATGATGTACGCGCTGACCCACAAGAGCTTCCCCACCAAACAGGCCAAAATGCTATGGGCCGAGATTGGCCAACACCGTGCGGACTTGCTCAAAAAGCTGGGCCGTGACCCGGGCATTCCGCTGGCGGCCCACGATTACCTGACCAACGTGGCAGGCCTGATGAAGCACACGGGCCTGATTGAGGAACATAAGTTTAATCTGCTCGCCACCAACGCCTGCCGCGATGGCCTGACTGGCCTTTACGACAAACATACCTTCACCCATTTGCTGCACGAAGAGCTGCACCGTCAGGCCCGCTTTCAGCGGCCGGTAACGTTGATTTTAGCCGACCTGGATTATTTTAAAAAGCTGAATGATACCTTTGGTCATGCCGACGGCGACGCCGTGCTGGCGCAGGTGGCCGAGTTGATGGTGGTAGCCGCCCGCCGTACCGATGTGTGCGGCCGCTTTGGTGGTGAGGAGTTTGCCATCTATCTGCCCGAAGTGGGGGCCGAGGCTGGCGCACGCTTGGCCGAACGGATTCGTGCGAGCGTTGAACAGACCTTTGCTGCCACACCTTACCAATGCACGCTAAGTTTGGGTGTGGCCGCCGGGCAGCCCGGTGTGGCGCTGGAAGACCTGGTGCGCGCAGCTGACGGTGCCCTTTACGCCAGCAAACACGCAGGGCGTAACCGGTTTACCTTGGCGACCGAGGTGGTGACGCAGGTTTAGTCGTTACGGTTGCGAAGAGTACTTTACCCAGCCCCCGGGCCGCTGTCGGCGGCTTTGGTTTTAACATCCAGCGGGTTCTTTTTCAGTTCGGCATAGATGGCCTTGACCTCGTCGAGCTTATCGACCTTGTGGTCGAACGGGAACGGGTTGGGGATTTTGCCGACTTTGGCCAGATTCAGCGCGTTGGGGATTTGCGCAATGCTGCCCAGTATTCCTTTGGTTTTTAGCAGCATGAAGGGTTCGTTCAGCACGCCCCAGGTGGCGATGTCATCTTTAAACACCATGGCATGGCGGGCGCCGTCGTTGTTTGTGATGCCTGCTTCCATCGCCAAGCTGCGCAGCTTCACAATCGCTTCCATCGGTGCCACGCCCTTGGGGCAGGCGTCGATGCACATGCCGCAACGGGTGCAATCCCAGATGCCATTCTTTTCGGAAAGCTCCTTCAGACGCTCGGTTTTGTTGCCCTCGCGCGGGTCGGAAACAAAACGGTAGGCCTTCGCCAAGGCGGCGGGGCCAATGAAGCTTGGATTTTCCACCATCGCGGTGCAGTCGCTATAGCAGGCGCCGCACATGATGCAGTTGCTGACCATATTGACCTGACTGAAACTATCCTTCGTTACATGCTCTTCCTGCTCGGGGCCTTCCTGCACGTAGGGTAAAATATCCTTCACCTTTTGATAGAACGGCGCGATATCGACCACCAAATCTTTCAGGACTGGTTGATTGCGCTGCGGGCCAACTTCAATCACGTTGGCATCGCCCACGGTGGCCTCGGCGCTGGCGATATTCTTGCCCTCATTGCCGCCCAGCAAGTCGGTGATTTTGGTTTTGCACGCCAGGCGGCTGCGGCCATTCACCACCATGGCACAGCTGCCGCAAATGCTCGCGCGGCAACTGCGGCGGAAGGTGAGGGAGCCGTCAAGTTCACCCTTCACATACTCCAGCGCGCCCAGCACGGTGGTGGTGGCGTCGTAGGGCACGGTAAAATCTTGGGTCTGCTGCACCAGCTTGCCGTTGGTGACCGTACCGCGCAGGATGCGCAGCGTGGTGGTTTGGGGAGAGACTTGAGACGTGGTCATGGATTAATACTTCCGTTCTGCCGGTGCGTATTGGGGGTTACCGGTGGTGCGCACGGCATCGCGGCCGAGCACCACGCCTTTGCTGGCATGGTCGTATCCGGCGGTAATGTGGGTCATCCAGTTCTCGTCGTCGCGGGTGGGGAAGTCGGTTCGGCTGTGGGCGCCGCGGCTCTCCTTACGCTCCATAGCGGTGGCCACTGTGCCTTCGGCCATCAGCACGAGATTTTCCAGCTCCAGCGCGGTAATCACATCGGTATTGAAGGCCTCGGATTTATCATCGACATACAGCTTGGCCAAGCCCGCCTTGGCGGTTTGAATGGCTGCCCACGCTTGATTGAGGCGCGCTTCATCGCGAAAGACGCTGCAATTTTCCTGCATTTCATTCACCAGTGTATCGCGGATGGTATTCTGGCGCACACCGCCCTCGCGCGGGCGGCCTTTCAGGGCTGCAATGCGGGCCGAAACCTTGGCCACGGCATGGCTGCCATCGGTGGCGACGCCATCGCGGCCTTCGCGGTTGTTCACAAAATCGACCATATCCTTGCCGGTAATTTTCCCGAACACAATCGTTTCCAGCAGGCTGTTGGCGCCCAAACGGTTGGCGCCGTGGACTGAAACACAGGCGGCTTCACCCGCCGCAAACAGGCCTTTCAGCGCAATGCTCTGGCCGAGTTTGTCGGTACGAATCCCGCCCATGGTGTAGTGGCAGGTGGGGCGCACGGGGATGGGTTGGTCGATGGGGTCAACGCCTTCAAAATCCATCGCCAGTTGCCGAATCTGCGGCAGGCGTTCCAGTATCAGGGCTTTGCCAAGGTGCCGAACATCCAAAAATACGCCACCGTTTTGGCCGTTGCCGTTGTTAATTTCGGTCACCATGCTGCGGCTGACCACATCGCGGCTGGCCAGTTCCAGCTTATTGGGCGCGTATTTTTGCATGAAGCGTTGGCCGTCGGCGCCAATCAGGTAAGCACCTTCACCACGCACGCCTTCACTGATGAGAATACCGCTGCGCAACAGCCCCGTTGGGTGAAACTGCACGAATTCGAGGTCGGCCGCGGGGGCGCCCGCACGCATGGCGTGGGCGATGCCATCGCCCGTGTTGGTCATGGCGTTGGTGTTGGCGGCGAACATGCGGCCGTAGCCGCCGGTGGCCACGCACACAGCCTTGGCTTGCAGGTGCTGAAGTTTGCCGCTGCGGATATCCATCACCACCGCGCCCGTGGCACGGCCTGCGTCGCTGGTGATTTCCATCAGGAAGTATTCGTCGTACACGTGCACGCCGTATTTAATCGCCTGTTCCCACAGGGTGTGCAGCATGGCGTGGCCGGTGCGGTCGGCGGCGTAGGCGGTGCGGGGGAAGTTTTGGCCACCAAAAGCGCGCTGGGCGATGGTGCCATCGTTTTCGCGGCTGAAGGGGCAGCCCATTTTATCCAAATCCAGCACGGCTTGTGGGGCTTCGGCGCACATCATGTCGATGCTGTCTTGGTCGCCGACAAAGTCGGCGCCTTTTACCGTATCGTAGGCGTGGTGGTGCCAGTCGTCCTTTGGGTTAATGGCGGCATTCACGCCGCCTTGGGCCGCACAGCTGTGGCTGCGCAGCGGGTGGATTTTGCTCACCACCGCCGTATTAAGCCCCGCAGTAACCCCTTCAAAGGCTGCGCGCAGACCCGCAAGCCCTGCGCCAATAATAACAATATCGTGTTTGACCATAAAAATGCCTCAGGTTGATTGCCACATTCAAGCGCCGGTTGCCCGTTATTTGCAAGAGTTGGGCGCAGAAAAACTGCCCTGTGGGGCAGCATGGTCACACCAATATCAAAAAGCCGGGCGCGGGGCCCGGCTTTTAATTCCGTTTGGAGTGATCGTTTGGAATGACGTTCAGCCAGTAACGGCCTGAAGCGATTGCTGCTCAAGCCCCGTAGGCTTGGCATGGCCATTCTTGACGTCTTCGATGATGCGCAGCAAGTCCTCGTTGCTGTAGACTTCCCGCTTGTGGAAGCGCCGCATCTTAACAAGGTACGACTCAAAGGACCAGTCGCTCTCTCGGTTGACAAAAAATGGGTGAGATTTCACCAGCATCGGCCATCCATCGGTGCCGAAGTTGTCGCACAGAGCTTGGAGATCGGCACGAAAGGCGGCATCTTCAGGCCCGCTGAGGAACGTAGGATCAGCAAGTTCAGACCTTTGCCGAAAAAGGAGATCGGCACGAGGCGTTTGGTTGCCCCCAAAGTGGGTCATCAAGTCGGTAGTCTTTCCACTTCTGATATTCGCATAGTATCGTTCGGCCTCACCAACGGTGGCGGCTACGCAGAAGTCGCACATGGGAAATCCCCCAAGAAAAAGTGACCCGTTCAGTTGCCTTGCGGCAATTCCGTGGGCGGTCACGACCCCACGAAAACTGTAGAAACTGAAGTTGACGAGGTTAAATTGAACAGTTTACTTGGTTTTGTCAAGCTATAGAAAAGCCCAAGAATACTTACCGCACACATTGCCCGTCATTCCAGAAGCCAGCAGGGGAAAAATCGCTTGCCGATTTTGGGCCCCCTGCGGCTATCTGAAATAACAGAAGAGAAAAAAAGAATTGTTGTTATTCCAGATACGGGTTGGGGAGAACAATGAATCATTGTTCTCCCCAACCGCGTTCTGGAATGACGGGTGCGGCTGTGGCAAGTAATGATGGGCTTCGCTATAGGTCTGGTTTACCACTTGGCTCTGAAATTCTATGGCAGAGGGGCATACCAACGCAGCAACCCGGGCGCGAGGCCCGGGTTGCTTGGTTTGATTCGTTAGATAGGATTTTCCAACAAACGTGGATTTGTGGGGGACCCCTCTGTGATCATCAGCGCACTGTCCATCATGGGTGGGACCGTAAGATTGATGAATTCAGGTTGCATCGTGAGATCGATGAGTTCATCGCGACGACCAGCCAATTCCTGCTCAACATCGGGGAACGTGAAGATATTCCGCAGCTGCATAGTCCAGGTTTCAGCCCGGGACAAGGTGATTCTCTTGACCTGATAAACCGGCTCAAGTTTCGCAAGATGGTCGAACCAGTGCTTCACATGTTCTGCGATTTCACGCCGCAGAATCGGGGTGTCTTGCAGAAAACCTGGGTTCTTGAGTTATTCCCGAAGCAATATGGCGAGCGGGTTGTTCCTTGAGTGCTCGGTCGACTCACCAACGACGACGACTGTGTCGACTGGAATGATTGGGTGGCGGGTTTGGACAGGCTGTGTGCCGCACATGGCGGGCTCCTTTTGGCACTGTTACACTTTACCCGAGTGGCCAGCTCGTGGGGGTAAAGCAAGAGAAACAGATGATGTTGATTATATATACACGATTAAAGGTTATTGGTCAAGCCACGCATAGCCAACCACCCGTCCCATTGGGCTGGTTTGAACCAGAATGAGCGTTTGGCCTTGCGGGGCGAGGGCGGTGGCCAGCGTGGCCGTGTTACCCTTGATGTCCATGGGTGCGATACTGGCTGCGCGCAGGGCGTTGGCGGTTTCCATCGGGCTGACGCCAAAGGCGTAGGCTTCCAGGTTTTTACCCTTGGGCAGCGCCACGCTAAGCCCTTGTGCGGTGCGCGCGGCAGTCAGCTTTTGCGGCGCGGGTTCGGCGGCGGCCTTGGCTTTGGCCTTCTCCCAATTCAGCCACAGCGGCGGCGGGGCCACCACCGTGCCGTTAAAAATCGGCATGGGGGTAAACACTTCGCCTGCGCGGCGTAATATAACATTGCTGTAATCGTACTGGCGCTGGGTGGCTTCGGCGAACCCGAAGGGGTCTTTTTTACTGCCTCTATCCCAGTAGTCGACGTGTTGTTGCAGTAAAATCAGGTTGGGGTTGGCGGCGGCTTCCTTGGCCAGTTGGCGCTCGACAGCCGGGCAGTTGGGGCAGAATTTGCTGGTGAAGAGTTCGAGTATTTGCGTCTGGGCATGGCCTGCCAACGGCATCAGGCCAAGGCAGGCGAGCAGAAGGGGAAAACGCATGGAAAGTTAAGCCTTTTTGCGTGGTTGAGGGGTGGTCTGTTCGGTAACATTGCGCACCAAGGGGGCCAAGGGGCCGAGTTTGGCCGCTTGCAGACTGGCAATCATGCCATCGAGCAGGCTGTAGCGAAGCTCGGCGTAGTCTTTCAGCTTCACCCAGACCCGAATGACGGCGATGAGGTTGCCTTGGTCGAAGCTGTCAAAGCCAATCAGGGGCTCGGGCTTTTTAAGGATTTTACTATGGGCCTGCAACAGCGGCACCAAGGTGCTGCGCAGCTTATCCAGTGTGGCGTTCCCCACAATCGGCAGCTTGTACTCAATCATCCGGACATCGTTGTAGGTATGGTTGATGAGCACATTTTCCCAAATCCGTGCGTTGGGCATATAAACCCGTTGGTTGGAAAGGGTGTTGACCTCGGTATTAAACAGCGTGATGCGCTTGACCGTGCCTTCGTGGTTATCCATCGTAATATAGTCGCCCACCTTAAAGGGGCGGTTGGCAATGAGCATAATCCCCGCCGCCACATGGCTGAGCGTATTGCGCAACGCAAAGGCAATGGCCAACCCCAGCGCCCCAAAGACCGCCACGGTGGAAAACAGCGAAACCCCTAAAATTTTGAATGCGGCCAGCACCGCCGTAAAAAAGAGCGCGTAACGGGCCATGCTGCCAATGAAGGCGGCGAAGGTTACTTCCAGCTTTGCCCGAATGAGCGCGCGCTGGGTGAGGGACGCCACCTTGTTGGAAAGCAACCAACCAGCCGTAAGAATAATGAGGACAAGAAATACCTGCACCACCACCTCGGCGGTGCCGGTAATGGCAAATTCGGCGGTGTTGTCGAAGAAGCGGAGATCCAGCCGCGAGCCATCGGGCAGGGTAATGCGGCCAAGGTCGGGCAGATTCACGCTCGGAACCAGCGAACTGACGAAGGTTGGAACATTGCTCACACCCTACTGCTGCCTGAAAGCTGCGATTGCCGCAAGGCATCGGCTTGCCGCTGGCTTGCTTAAGCCGTTTTTGGCTGGTTTTTTAGCCACACAGGCTGCTGGGTAAGCGGCCTGCACACTTGCCGCAGGCTTGGTAAGGCCTTTAGGGTATTAAAAATGCGCGCCATGAATGACTTCTGCCCCCTAACCGTTGACCTGTTTGCACCGTACCGCACGCTGCTGGCCCAAGGTTGGCAGGCCGATACGACCCAAGCGCGCGCCGTGGTACGCCTGCAGGCTTTGGCCAATGCGCTGTTAGGCAATGCCACCCAGCCCCCCAAAGGGGTTTGGCTGCACGGCCCGCCCGGACGCGGCAAGAGTGCCCTATTACAACTGTTTTTAGAAAATCTACCCAAGGTGCCGTTCCGGCGGGTGCACTTTCATGCCTTTATGGAAGAGCTGCACCGGCGTTTGCACGCCATGCCGCCCACCCCCGGCCAAGATTATGTGGCGATTTTGGCCAATGATATTGCCGCAGAGGCTACGGTACTGGGCTTTGATGAGTTTTACCTAACCAACCTGCCCGATGCCATGCTGCTGGGGCGCCTGATGAAGCACCTGTTTGCCAAAGGGGTGGTGGTGGTGGCCAGCAGCAACTGGCCGTTGCCCGAGCTGTTTCAAGGGGGCCTGAACCGCGACCGCTTTTTGCCCTTGTTAACCCTGATGGAGGCGCACCTTGACCCTCTGCCCTTGGCCGGTAGTTTGGACTATCGCCAGCGCACCGCCAAACCACAATGGGGCCACTACGTAACAGCCCCCGTGGGCGAGAGCGCAGAGGCGAGGCTGGAAGGCTGGTGGCACGAGCTGAACGAGGGCCCAACCGTGAAGGCTCCGGCTTGGTTGCAGGCCAAGCGCGTGCAGGGCAGCGCTGTTTGGCTAACCTTTGCCCAAGCCTGCCAGCAGAACCTTGGCCGTACCGAGTACCGCGAACTGGCCAACCTCTATCGTACCATCATCCTCGAAGGTGTTCCCTCGTTAACGGCAAACGAAGCCGACGCTGCTCTGCGTTTGGCAACCTTGGTGGATATTCTGTACGACCAAAGGCGTCGGCTCATCCTCAGTGCCAACGGGTTGCCGCATCAGCTGTGTGAGCAGGGGCCGGCGGCGGAAGTGTTCAAGCGGACGGCCAGCCGCTTGGCCGAGTTGCAGCGTTAGCAACGCTGGTTAACTGATACGCGCCCCCACGGGGGCCTCGCCGGGGTTGAGCAATATCACGTGGCCGTTGGCATCGTGCGCACCCAATAGCAAAAATTGGCTTAAAAAAGGCCCGATTTGCTTTTCTGGTGCATTCACCCACCCCACCACCCGGCGGCCAATTAAACTTTCGGGCGTGTAGTGCTCGGTTATCTGGGCGCTGGTTTTGCGAATGCCGTAGCCAGCGCCAAAATCCACCCAAACCTGGTAGGCAGGCTTGCGCGCGGCGGGGAAGAGTTTGGCGTCGGTAACGATGCCCACCCGCATCTCGAGAGCAAAAAAAGCCTCTCCTGATACCGCAGTGAGAGGCTCTTGCGTCATCGTTTGTAACTTTATGAGGCTTGGCCGGATGCCATTTTCATGACTTCTTCGGCAAAGTTATCTTCGGCCTTTTCAACGCCTTCACCCAAGCCGTACCGCACAAAGCCAGTAATTTCAGCCCCAGCGGCGGCACCGCTGACCACGGCGGCCACCTTGCGGTCGGGGTCCATCACAAAGGGTTGCTCGACCAAGCAGACTTCTTCCAGAAACTTGGAAACGCGGCCCTGTACAATCTTTTCTACCACCGCCGCAGGTTTGCCACTTTCGGCGGCCTGGGCTTCGTACACGGCCTGTTCGCGGGCGAGCAGGGCTTGGTCGATGCTGGTGCGGTTTAGTGCCGCAGGGTTGCTGGCCGCGACGTGCATGGCCACGTGCCGGGCTACTTCGCCGACTGGCTTGCTGGCGGCGGTCAGTACGCCAATCTTGCCACCCATGTGCACATAGGCCCCAACAGTTCCGCCCGGTGCGGCCAGGCTGGTTGCGCGGCGCAGCTGCATGTTTTCGCCCACGGTGGCGATGAGGTTGGTGAGTTCTTCGGTAATGGTTTTGCCGTTGCCGAAGGGCAGGGCGCCAATGGCGTCAACCGTGCCAGCACGGTTGGCCAAGGCCAGTTCGGCTGCCTTTTTTACAAAGCCGCTGAAGGCTTCGTTGCGCGAGGCAAAGTCGGTTTCGGCGTTCACTTCAATAATAACCCCAAAGTCGCCACTGCTCAGGGCCATCACAATCCCTTCGGCGGCGGCGCGGCCGCTTTTCTTGGCGGCCTTGGCCATACCTTTTTGGCGCAGCCAATCCATGGCCTTTTCAAGGTCGCCGCCGTTTTCTTCCAGCGCTTTTTTGGCGTCCATCATGCCTGCGCCGCTCTTTTCGCGCAGGTCGCGGACCATGGTTGGGGAGATTGTGGTCATCGGTTGAAGCTCCTTCATTGCTACTGCACCCCATGCCAGACCCCGCAATAAAAAGCAACCCCCGCCGTGGCGGGGGGTGGGGTTAGGCATTTATCGGCCTGCGTGGGGGGTAAACTCCACGCGGCGGTTCTCGGCACGGGATTTTACCGTAGCTTGATTGCCAAAGCGGTTGGTTTCGCCGTAGCCCTTGGCCGTGAGCGCCTCGCGGGCCACACCTTCGCGAACCAGTGCCCGCAGCGCGGCCTCGGCCCGTTGTTGGCTTAGCCATTGGTTGTAGGTGGCGCTGCCGGTTTTGTCGGTATAGCCTTGCACTTCTACTTTGGCCGTGGTGCAGCCCTTGATGGTGCCTGCCACGCGGGTGAGGGTGGGCTGTTCGGCCCCCCGTACCTTGGCGCTGTTGAAGGCGAACCGTAGTACTTCCTGGTTAAGGCTGGTTAGCCCATCGCAGCCAGCCGCCATTGCTGGGCCGGCTGAAGGCTCGATGGCATTGAGCACAGCGGCCAGCTGGTCTTCAGTTGGGGCCTTGGCTACCGGTAACGTGACGGCAGTTGGGCTCATGGCTTCCAGCAGGTTCACCACCGTGAGTGAGACGGTGGGGCTGCTGGTCGTTGCAACGTCAACGGGGGCGTCGGTGGTGGTGGCCATGTCGGTTAATGGTGCAGCGGCATCGACGGCAAACGCGACCTGATAGAGCGTCGGCATCGCGGACCGCATGGCGGTTTCAGCGGCCTCGGCAAAGTCGGCGCTTAATACGGTGCCGCTGACCATGACTTCGCGACCCATCAAAGTAGCCTCGGCCTGTTCCATATTCGCGAGGTTAAACAGGACAGTCCCTGCCGCGCTGCGCCAGCCAGCCGGGGCGCCTTCGGCCACCACAGTCAGGCTGGTGGCTTCGACGCTTAACTCGGGGTAGTGCGTGGCAGCCAAGGTAAGCAGCAGCGCGCGGGCGCTTTCGTCGGGAACTTGGCCAGCCAGTGTCAGGGTTTTGGCATCCTTGCTGATGGTAAGCTTATAGCCATTTTCGCGGTTAAGCACGGCGCGGCGTTCAGCGCGGCTCAGTGCCGGTGCGGTTACCAATTCTGTGGCAGAAATTACCAGCCCATTGCTCACAATCTGGCCTGGTAAGGTGATGGTATCGTTGACCTTGGCAATCCCGAACACGCGCGACACCGCAACGCGGGCAGCGGCCTTGGCTTCCATGGATGGCGCTTCGCCCGTTAGGGTTACCTCGCGGCCTTCTACCACGGGCTGCACCCACAGTTGGCCTGCTTTGGCGAGTTCGGTGGTGATGCGACCGGTTAAATCCTGTTCGATGCGGGGCGAGAGCCACTTCACACCCAGCACCAAGGCATAGACCATCACGGCCAGCGTGAGGGCAGTTAATAGAATACGTTGCATAGTTTTTCTCCCTTTTAGTATGCAGCGTGTATATTCCAGGAGTGGCGCATGCGCAACAGTGTTGCCTCATTGATAGGCAAGTGGCCTGCCCGAAGGGACTCGAACCCCTGACCGATGGTTTAGAAAACCATTGCTCTATCCAGCTGAGCTACGGGCAGACCTGACCTCCTTCTAACGGTTGCCTGCGCGGCTGGCAAGCTGCGTGACAGCGTCGGTAAAGTTTTGTATAGAACTGCCATGTCCCTACGTCTGCTTGTTTTACCGCACGATACTTTAGCCGACCCCCGCGTGGCCATGGTGCCCGAGGTGGCTGCGCGGCTGACAAAGCAAGGCTGGCAGGTGCAGATACCTGCGGGGGCTGGGGTTGCTGCGGGGTTCCCCGACAGTGCCTACAAAGCCATTGGCGCAACGACGCTTACTGCCAAAGAGTTGGCCAAAACTTCCGCTGAGGTGGCGCTAACCTTTACTCTACCAGTCACGTTACCCTGTGCTGGGGCAGCGGTAGTGATAGGCCTTGGAACGAACGCGACCAAGGGGGCCAGCACCACCATGGCCTTGCAAAAATTACCTCGCACCACCCGCGCGCAGGCGCTGGATGTTCTTTCTTCTCAAGCCAACTTGGGTGGCTATGCGGCGGCACTGGCCGTGGCCCACCACTTACCGCGCCTGATGCCCGCGCTTTCAACGGCGGCGGGTTCCACCAAACCTGCCAAGGTACTGGTGCTGGGGGTAGGGGTGGCAGGGTTACAGGCTATTGCCACCGCGCGGCGGTTGGGCGCGGCGGTGAGTGCGTTTGATATTCGGCCCGAAGTTGCCGAACAGATTAAGAGCCTCGGCGCCAAGGTGATTGAAGTGGATGGCCCGACTGCGGAAGGGAAGGGCGGCTATGCGGGTACGATGGACGCCGCAGGCCTGAAGACCTTGCAAGAGAAGCTTCTGTCGTTTGTGGCCGCTTCCGATGGCGTGATTACCACCGCCCAAGTGCCCGGTAAGGCTGCGCCGCAGTTGGTGAGCGCCGCGGCCGTCGCCGCCATGCAGCCCGGCAGCGTGATTGTGGATATGGCCGCCGCCAGCGGCGGCAATGTGGTGGGCACCAAGGCCGGAGAGGTGGTGACCACACCCGAGGGCCTTACGCTGGTTGGCGAAACCAACTGGCCGGGTACTCTGGCGCAAACCGCCAGTCGCTTCTGGGCCCAGAACATGGCCAACCTGTTGGCCCTGATGGTGAGGGATGGCCAGCTGGTGCTGGATGATGAGCTGGTGAAGGCGATGGTGCTGTAATGCATTGGCTGGCGCTGACGGCGATTGGGGCCTTGGCCAATGCGGCGTTTGTTTTGTTATGGAAGCAGGCCAGTGGGCGGGTTGATACCATGGCGCTGATTGCGCTTAACAATATTATAGCCGGCCTCCTGCTCTTTGCTTACACTGTGGGGTGGCAAGGCTTAAAATTGCAAGTAGATAACCAGTCACTCTTGCTACTTGGTGGGTTAGTTGTTACCAATCTCCTCATCGTCATTTTCTTTTCATTGGCCTTAAAAGTAGGCCCTGTTAGCTATGTTAACCCTGTGTTTAGCGGCATCTTAAATATAAGCGTGGTTTTTTTGGCGGTGATTATTTTTGCTGAAAAGATTACGTGGCAAAGTGGCTTAGGTATTGTCACCGTTTTGCTGGGCTCCACCATGATTGCGTTAGGGTAACGGTATGAAACTTTTTGCTCTCATTGGTTTGGCAATATTGCTTGGGGCCTGTGCGGGGTACCGGTTAGCCTTAAGCCCCGACCAATGCACGGCCCCAACCGCCGCCGAGGCGCAGTTAACCAAGAGTGTATGGCAGTAGGAGACGCAGATGGAAATTGACCTTTTTACATGGCTGATGGTGGTGCTAATACTCAGCGGCATTATCGGCTATTTTGTGGTGTGGGGCGTTACGCCCGCGCTGCACACGCCGCTCATGGCCGTGACCAATGCCATCAGCGGCATTGTGGTGGTGGCCGCGATGGCCGTGACTGGCCCCGCTATTTTCAGCATGGATGTGTGCACCATGCTGCCGTGCCCTTACCCGCACCTGGTAGAACCCATGCAATGGGCCGCGCGGGTGCTGGGCGTGGT
>JAIXXE010000119.1 GCA_027490875.1 Alphaproteobacteria bacterium | reverse complement strand
TAGACTATCCTTGAGGGGGGTGGCGTAAGCACCACGGTGTTTTCACCCAGCTTTAGGGTTGGCTGAAAATCAGGCTCACATTCGTACCGCCAAAGCCAAAGCTATTGGAAAGCACATGCTTTACCACCACGCCGTGGCGGGCATGGTTAGGCACGATATCGGTGAGGGGAACTGCTGAACTTTCTGCATTGAG
Organism: Alphaproteobacteria bacterium; assembly: GCA_027490875.1. Lineage (GTDB taxonomy): Bacteria > Pseudomonadota > Alphaproteobacteria > UBA2136 > UBA6156 > JADCGN01. The sequence continues at coordinate 10,743 of JAIXXE010000119.1, read as the reverse complement.
CGTTGGCGGCAGGATGCCTGTAACGAGGCTTTGCACGCTAAACACGGCCTCCAGCGACCCAGCCGCACCCAGCAAATGCCCCGTGGCGCCCTTGGTGGCGCTGGTGGGGATGCCATTACCAAACAACGCGGCAATGGTTTCGGCTTCCTGCGCATCGCCCAAAGGCGTGCTGGTGGCGTGGGCGTTGATGGCGGAAATTGCGGTAGGTTGCAGGCCTGCTTCGGCCAAGGCTAAGGCCATCGCGCGGCTACTGCCCGCACCATCGGCCAAAGTCATGTGGCTGGCGTCGGCGGTTTGGCCAAAGCCCGATAAGGTGGCCAATGGGGTGGCGCCCCGCTTGGCCGCATGGGCGGCGCTTTCCAGCACCAATACGGCAGCCCCCTCGCCCATCACAAAGCCATCGCGTGCGGCATCGAAGGGGCGCGAAGCCTGCGCGGGCGTGGCGTTAAAATTGGTGGAAAGGGCACGCATGGCAGCAAACCCCGCAATGGCGGTGCCGCAGATGGTCGCCTCGGCGCCGCCGGTCACCACCACATCGGCTTCACCGCTTTCAATCAGGCGCTTGCCCCAGCCAATCGCGTGGGCACTGGTGGCACAGGCCGAAACGGGGCACACATTGGCGCCTTGCAGCCCGTACAGAATGCTGGCCTGCCCCGCCAGCAGGTTGGGCAGCATGGCGGGTATGAAGAAGGGCGAGACGCGCCGTGGGCCCTTGTCCTGCAAGGTCTGGTAGGCCTCTTCCATGGCGGGCAAACCACCAATCCCGGTGCCGAGAATTACCGCGACGCGGGTGCGGTCCAGCGTAGGGTTTTCCTTAATGTTGGTCAGCCCAGCCTGTGTGAGGGCCTCACGCACGGCGGCCAACCCCAACAGAATGAAGCGGTCGGCCTTTTTAAGATCTTTGGAGTCGAGGCCACTGCTGGCTGGGTCGAAGCCCTTAACCTCGGCGGCAACTTGGCAGGGGTAGGCGCTGGCGTCGAAATGGGTAATCGGCCCCACCCCTGTCTGGCCAGCAATCAGGGCCTGCCAACTGGTCGCTACGGAAAGACCAAGGGGGCTCACCGCCCCCATCCCCGTCACCACCACCGTGGGCTTGGTCACGATGACTAAACTCCGCCGTGTTCGGTCACGTAGGCAACGGCCGCCTTCACGGTCGTAATTTTCTCGGCGTCGGCGTCCGAGATTTCGAGGTTAAACTCTTCTTCCAGCGCCATGACCAACTGGACGGTGTCGAGGCTATCGGCCTTTAAATCATCCACAAAATGGGCCTCATCGGCAACTTTGGCGCTCTCTACGCCCAGGTTTTCAGCAATCAGGGCTTTAACGCGGGCAGCAATGTCTTGGCTCATAGGTTCTATCCTTTTGGTTAACGATTAGGTTTAACGGAAAAGTCTGCCTACGGCAAGTTTACCTAACATGTTTTATTGAAAGGCTTTTGTTAAAAAATCATCGGTGCGCTGCCGGGCCAACAGGCTGGCGGCGGCGTCAAAGGCTTTGCCGTCGTCGCGGTTAAAGCCATGGTCGGCCTCGTACACATGCACGGTGGCGGCGGGGTGATGATGCGCCAGCGCCTGACAGGTCTCCTTAATCGGAATGTAGCGGTCGGCGGTCGCCAAATGAATTAAGGTTGGGCAAGCTGGCTGAGCCTGCGCGGCCAGTTCGCCCAACATGCCACCATAGTAGGCCACACTTGCCTTGAGCCCCTTAAGATGCACGCCCGCCAAGTAGGCACAGCTGCCACCCCAACAATAGCCCAAGGCGGCACTGGCGACCCCTTGGGCTGTCAGCCAGTCGTGGGTGGCCTGCATCATGGCCACCCACGCGGGGATAGGGGTTGCCATAATCAGCTTGCGGCCTTCGTCTAGGCCTTCCTTGTTTTGTGGTAATACCACACCTTCAGGGCGGCCACTGCCGACCATCAGCATGGCAGGTGCGGCACAGAGGTACCCTTGGGCGGTGTAGGCGGCACATACCCGCTGAATGTGGGGGGTTACACCAAACGCCTCATGCAGAATCATCAAGCCGGCGCGGGGGGGGTGGCTTGGCTTGGTGACCCATAGGCCAAGGCTGCGGCCATCGGCCATCGTACAGAAGGTTTGCATGGTTGACTTATGCCTAAAAACCAACTGCTGCGCAAGGGTTTTACCCTTCCTGCTCGGCCCCTCTTGCCAGTTGGCCTTGGGTTAGGCAGCATAGGGCATGATGAACGCAACCTCTGGTGGTATCACCAAACCTTACCAATACGCCATTTTAGGAAACGCTGTGGTCGATGCCATCACCAGCGTGACCGATCAGCTCTTGGCCGACCATAAACTTACCAAGGGCGACAGCAACATTCTGTCTCATCCTGACATGCTGAAATTGGCCGAGCAGGTGGCTGTGCAGCAGTTTCGGAGTGGTGGCAGTGCGGCCAATACGGCCTATACCCTGGGTAAGCTTGGGGCACGGGTTTGTTTTATTGGTAAGATTGGCCAAGACCCAACCGGCCGACATTTTGCCGAAGATTTGGTAAAGGCTGGGGTGACAGTCACGCCCGGCCATGCCGAACACCGCACCGGCGAAGTTTTTGTGCTGATTACCCCCGATGGCCGCCGGACTATGGCCCAAACCCAAGCCAGTCAGCCCAGCCCCGACGACGCCTGGGTTGATGAAAGCCTGATTGAACAAAGCCAAGTGCTGCTGCTTGGCGCCTATGCGGCGGGCTCCTTCCCCGCCGCCACCAGTTTTGCCGCCCGCACCGCCGCCGAAAGTGGGGCAAAGCTGATCATCACGCTGGCCTCTAACAAGGCCGTGCAGGGTGCGGCACTGCTGCTGCAAGAGCTGATTGTAACCTACAGCCCGCTGGTGATTGGGAACCGATCGGAATGGGAAGCCCTGCTGGCTGCAACCGACCCGCACACCGCGCGTAACCTAGAAAAAACCCCACGGGTCATCACGCGCAGCGGCGAAGGTGCCGCCTTCTACGATGGTAAAGGGCTGGTGGTGGATAGCCCCACCCAACCCGTCCCCCGCCCCGCCGATATGACGGGCGCTGGCGATGCCTTTGCGGCAGGGTTTCTTCATACCTTTTTGGGCGGTGGTAGCCCCCAGCTGGCCCTGCAACATGGGCATCAGCTAGGCCGCGCCACGGTGCTGCAACTAGGGCCGCGCTTGATGAGCGTGCCGGGGCTAGAAGCTCAAGGCAACGATTAAACATAGGTTAAGCCTTGGAGGGAGAATACTCGCTTAAGATTCTAACCAGCATGCGTGGTGGTTGATAGACCCACACACGCTGCTCCACCGTTGATTTAAAGATAGATATACTATGGAATCGCTCGACCCTATCCTGCTCGCCCGCCTTCAGTTTGCTGCCAATGTTACCTTTCACTTTATCTTCCCCGCGCTTACCATTGCGCTGGGTTGGGTGCTGTTATTTTTTAAACTTGCCTATGCCCGCACAGGTAAACTTTACTGGATGGAAAACTATTTTTTCTTTACCAAAATCTTTGCCCTTTCTTTTGCATTGGGCGTGGTGAGTGGCATCACGATGAGTTTTCAGTTTGGCACCAACTGGCCCGGTTTTATGGAGCGTATGGGCAACATTGCGGGGCCTTTACTGGCTTACGAAGTACTCACGGCCTTCTTTTTGGAAGCGACCTTTTTAGGGGTGATGCTCTTTGGCTTCCGTAAGGTGCCCAATAGACTTCATACCCTTGCCACGCTGTTGGTGGCGGTGGGCACCACGCTGTCGGCCTTCTGGATTTTGGTGCTGAACAGTTGGATGCACACGCCGGTAGGGTTTGAAATGCTGCCCACCGGGCTTAACGGTGCGCTGCAAGCCCACCCCACCGATTGGCTGGCGATTGTGTTTAACCCTTCCCTGCCCTACCGCATGGGCCACACCTTGCTGGCCAGCGGGCTTACCACCGCTTTTGTGGTGGCAGGCTTGGCGGCCTACCGTTGGCTGCGCGACGACCGTACTCCTGCCGTACGCGCCGCGTTGCAGACGGGGCTGGTGATGGCAGCGGTTCTCATCCCAATTCAAATTTTTGTTGGCCATGCGCACGGCGTGAACACGCTGGAGCATCAGCCCGCCAAAATTGCCGCCATGGAAGCCAACTGGCAAACCCAAGCCCAAGCGCCCTTGGTGTTGGTGGCCCACCCCAACGAGACGACGCGGAGTAACGATTTTGCGGTGGAAATCCCCGGGCTTGCCAGCTGGTTTGTCACGGGCGATGTGAACGGTGTGGTGCCGGGGCTGAACGATTATATTGGTAACCATCCGCCCGTGGCGCCGGTGTTTTGGGGCTTCCGGATTATGGTGGGACTTGGCCTGCTGATGTTGGCGGTAAGCTGGGTTGGGGTGTATGTGCTGTGGCGCGCACGCGATGGCAACCCACCACGCTGGTTAGCCCAGCTGCTTGTACCCATGATTGCCAGCGGCTGGATTGCCACCTTAGCCGGTTGGTACGTAACGGAGATTGGCCGCCAACCTTGGTTGGTGCATGGCGTGATGCGCGTAGCCGAAGCCGCTGGCCCCGTGCCTGCCGACACCATTGCGCTAACGTTGGCGGGGTACCTTATTACCTACGGCCTTTTGCTGGTGGCCTACTTCACCACGCTGTTTTACTTGGCGCGCCAAGCCAAGGATGCCAAGGCCCCCAGCCTGCCAAGCTGGAGCTATACCAAAGCCGTAAAGAAAGGTTAGCACCATGGAAGTGATTGCACTCTGGCTGGCCAACCCGCTGGTGATTGACGCCCTGCCCTTGGTGTTTGCGGTGCTGATGGGCGTTGCCATCGTGACCTATGTAGTGCTGGACGGCTACGACCTTGGGGTTGGAATTCTCTTCCCCTTGGCACGGGATAAAGAGGAAAAGGATATTCTCATGGGCAGCATCGGCCCGTTTTGGGATGCCAATGAAACGTGGCTGGTGTTGGCGGTGGGCTTGCTGCTGGTAGCCTTCCCGCTCGCGCACGGTATCATTTTAACCGCACTGTATGTGCCGGTGTTTTTAATGCTGATTGGGCTAATTTTTCGCGGCGTGGCGTTCGAGTTTCGTGCCAAGGCGAAGGAACGCCATCAACAGTACTGGAACTGGGCTTTTTTTGGCGGCAGCCTGCTCACCGCCGTTATGCAGGGCTACATGCTTGGTGTGTATGTGCTGGGCTTACAGAGCGGCGGAGTTGCGACGTTGTTTGCTGGCGTGATTGGCCTGTGTTTGGCCGCTGCCTACGCGCTGATTGGCGCCTGTTGGTTGATGATGAAGACCGAAGGCGCACTCCAGAAAAAAGCCTTAGCATGGGGCAAGGAAGCCCTGAGCTATACCGCACTGGGGATGGTGGCGGTGAGCATGATGACGCCACTGGCCAGCCCACGCATTTGGGATAAATGGTTCAGCCTGCCCGAGATATTTTTTCTCTTACCGCTGCCGTTGCTAAGTACGGCTCTGTTCCTGCGGCTGTGGTGGTTGCTGAGGCAGCCAAAGGTGCTGAAGGACTCGGTCTGGGAACCCTTTACCAGCGTGGTCGGGTTAATGCTGCTAGGCTTTTTGGGCCTTGCGTACAGCTTCTTTCCGTATGTGGTGCCCAACCAACTTACCATCTGGCAAGCGGCCAGCGCCACGGGAAGCTTGGCCCTCATGCTGGTCGGCGCCCTCTTGGTACTGCCCGTTATGTTTGGTTACACGTTTTTCGTTTACAGAATTTTCCATGGCAAAGCCACGGGTTTAAGCTACCATTAACGCATGGCCGTGCTTAAACATCTGTACCTTGCGGCCCCGTTACAGGCGGGGTTGCTGGTGCCCTTGCCCGCTCCGTTACAGGCCCGCTTAAGCCGCGTATTGCGGTTGGGTGCGGGGGCCGAGGTGGCCTTGTTTAATGGCGTGGATGGCTTGTGGCGCGCACGTTTGGCCAACAGCAAAGCCACACAGGCCGAAGTGCTGGAACAGGTGCGCCCACAACCCGCTCCGCATGGTACAACCCTGGTATTGGGCCTGCCCAAGCGCGACGCGTGGGAGGCTGCCCTGCGTCAGGCCACCGAGCTTGGCGTGGCGACCATTCAGCCCGTGGGCACCCAATTTTCTCAACGCGATACGTTTAATGTGGCGCGGGCCGAGGCCATCCTGATTGAAGCGGCCGAACAGTGCGAACGCCTTTCATTACCAACATTGCTGCCGCTGCTGTCGCTAGAAGCGTGGCTAAAAATACTGCGTACCCCCTGCCTGTGGGCCTACGAACGCGGTGGCAGCGCACCCACGCCTGCTACCGCCGTGCTGGTCGGCCCCGAGGGAGGGTTTAGCCCTGCCGAAGTAGCGTTGCTGAGCGCCCACCCGCACCTTCAGCCCTGCAGTTTGGGGCCGACCATTCTGCGCACCGATACAGCCGTTGTTGCTGCCCTTGTCGCCACCCTTACGGCTGCGCGGTTGGCGTAGCCCAGCGCTCGCTTAACCATACGACTACTTCGGCCAAGGTGGTGGCATCAATCCCGTGGCCTAGGTCAGGTTGTAGCTGTAACGTGGCCTCGTAGCCTGCAGTTTGTAACCATTGTGCTGCCTTCACGCTGGCGTCGGCGGGGAGGACATCGTCGCCGGTACCGTGAATCACCAAGACGGGCGGTTTGATGGGGTTGCTGACGCTGGGCGGCATCGTCAACGCGCCGCACAAGGCAATGATGCCTGCGGGTTGGGGTTGCAACTGCGGCAACAGGCCCAGCAGTGTCATGGCGCCTTGGCTAAACCCCAGCAAGGCCGTATGGGAGGGTGTGATGTTATGCGTTTGCTGCAAGCGCTGCACATACTCATTCAGGCTGGGTAAAAGCGCGACCAGGCCCTCGGTGTCGTTAAACTTCCAGCCCATATCGCGGAACCACTGCCGCCCCTGGCCAAACGGTGTAGGTTGCGGCGCATGGGGGCAAGCCACTCCCAGCACCACCCCTTGGGCCGCCAAGGCGGCTTGCAGGGGGCTTGCAAGGCCGATTAAATCATTCCCATCGGCGCCGAAGCCGTGTAAGCATACTAACAGATGGGTGGCGGTTGCGGGTATCTGGTGCGGGCCACCGAGAGCAGGAGAAAGATTCGTCATGCGGCTATTGTACATGGCGCTGCTAGGCTTGGCCACCATGGCACCTGCCTACGCGCAAAGCCCAACCACCCCCAAGCCCACGCTGCCTAACCCCGATTTGCTTGCCGCCACCCGCTTGGTGGAAGACTATTTTAACCAGCTTACCACCCTGCAGGCGGATTTTACCCAAATGCAATCCGACCGCCCCCGCGAGGTTGCGAAAGGTACGTTTGCGCTCAACCGGCCCCGCGGGCAGTTTGTGTGGCAGTACCTTACGCCTGTGCGGCAACGCATTATTGGCACCGGAACGGCCGTGTATTACATCGACCAATCGGCCACGCGTGGCGATGGGCAGGTAACCCAACTGCCGCTGGATGCTGGCTTAGGCCGCCTGCTGCGGGGTGGCACCCTTAACCTGAATAAGGTTGGGCTACGGGTGAATACCATCCGCAGTGTAGGCAACACCCGCACCATTGGAATGGCTGCCTTACCAAACCGCCGCGACGAACAAGGGCTACGCCGCGTGATGCTTTACTACAGCGGCGTGCCTGATGCGCCGACGCTCGAGGCCTTTGCGGCAACCGATATGCTGGGCGTCACTACCCAGGTTTCCTTCACCAACCCCAAGGTGGGCGTAGCCCTGCCGCGCGCGCTGTTTAACTACACGCCCCCGCAGCAGCGTATCCGTTAACAAGCCTAAGTTGGGGCCGATGCACTAGGCCTGTTGGACACAGGGGGTCGGGGAAAGGCCCGCTGCCCCCTTTCGCCAGCCAAGTCACCCGTTTAAGGTAGGCCATGCTATTTTTGATAGGCTTCATTCTGGTATGTGGCTCGATTGTGGCTGGCTATACCATGCACGGTGGTAACCTGAAGGTGCTGTGGCAGCCAAGCGAATTCATCATCATTGGTGGTGCCGCGATTGGCGCCTTCGTCATTTCCAGTCCGATGGTGGTGATTAAAGGAGCTGGAGCCGCGTTTAAGGTATTGCTGGGCGGGTTGCCCTACCAGAAGAAGGAAACCTTCATGCAAATCCTGGGATTCTTTTTTGAACTTTCCAAAGCCATGCGCACCAAGGGCATTAAAGAGGTTGAGCAGCACATCGACCACCCGCACGAGAGTGCGCTGTTTAAAAAATATCCGGCCCTCACCAAAGACCATCACATCGAGGCCTTTATCTGCGACAACGTCCGTTTGATTGTGATGGGCAGCGGCCTGCCCAATCAACTCGATGAACTGATGGATGAGGAAATTCATCTGCATCATACCGAGCGCCATGCGGTGGTGAATGCCTATAACGGTATGTCGGAAGGCTTGCCGGCGCTTGGGATTGTGGCGGCGGTGCTTGGGGTTATTATTACCATGGGTTCGATTTCCGAACCGCCTGAAATTTTGGGTAAACTGATTGGGGCGGCGTTGGTTGGAACCTTCTTTGGGGTACTGATGAGCTACGGTGTGGTAGGCCCCATGGCCAAAAATATTGAAGCGCAATACGCGGGTGAACACGCGTTTTACGTGTGCCTTAAGGTTGCGATTGTGAACTTTGCGCGCCAGCTCTCACCCCAGATTATCTGCGAGTTCACCCGCAAACAAATGCCGGGAACAGTACGGCCCAGCTTTCAACAGGCCGAGGAATATTTGAATAAACTAGGCACCACGGCATGAGCGAGGCCGCCAGCAGCGCGGGCGGTGGTAACGGCGGCAGCAGCGGCCCGCCCGGTCAGGTTATTATTGTTAAAAAGAAGGCCCGTGGGGGCAACCATGGCCACCACGGTGGCGCTTGGAAGGTGGCCTATGCCGACTTTGTGACTGCCATGATGGCGTTCTTTCTGTTGCTGTGGCTGCTGGCCGCTGCTTCGGAGGAACAAAAGGCCGGAATTGCCATGTACTTTAACCCTCCTAACAATGCGACCGAGTACGGTGGGGGCCCTGGGGCGATGCATGGCGGAGTCGGCGTTTTTGGCGGCGAAACCCCCGTGCCCCTTGAAGCCCACACGCCCACCCCACCGCCGCCCGTTCCGTTTGGCGAGGAAAACGACGCCCCTGCCGCCCTGCAGGCCAACGAAGATGCGATTTTTAAGGCCGTGGCCGAAGAGCTGAAAAAGGCGGTGATGAACATTCCCCAGATTCAGGCCTTGCTGGAAAATCTGGTGGTGGATGTGACCCCTGAGGGCCTGCGGATTTCCATTACCGATGCCGCCGGCCGCGAACTGTTCCCCGAAGGCAGCGCCGCCATGTACCCCGCTACCGAGCACCTACTGGGAGTGATGGCGGGCGTACTGGGTAAAATGCCTAACCGTTTGGCCTTGGGCGGGCATACCGATGCCGTGCCCTACCGAGGCACGCAGACAGGGATGGATAACTGGACGCTTTCTTCCGCCCGCGCCATGGCGATGCGGCAGGTATTGCAGCGCGAGGGCATCCCAGAGCGGCGGATTCAGCGGGTGGCAGGGTTTGCCGCCAGTGAGCCGCTGCTGCCCGACGAACCTACGCATGTTAAAAACCGCCGCCTGACCATTGTGGTGTTGCGCAGCAAGCAAGGTACGATTGCCCAGTTTAACCAAGATGGTTTGCTGGCGCCGCAAGGTGTGCAGGTACAACCCTTGACGGCTCCCTAACCGTTGCCCTAAGCTTGCGCCAGAAACACCTAAGGCTTCGCCACCATGAACATTCTCGATATCCCCACCATCCGTAAAATCGGCGATGAATACGGCTGGACCGACCGGCAGATTGAACTCGCCCTGGCCAATGCTATTCGGCTTTCCTATATAGACCGCGCCATGCATGTGGAATGCGATGTAAGCCTCGAGCTGGCCGATATCACCGTGCGGCGCCGCAACGGCTACGGCGAGCATGGTGTGTGGATTGACATCAACAACCCCATCTTGCCCAGCACCAAGCAGCTGATTGCCGCCATGGAAGTGCTGCAGTACGGCGACGGCGCCCCGGGGCGCATTCTGGAAGGTGAAGTGGCTGGCTACCGCGACGGCGGGATTATTTACCGCGTGAATGAGGATAAATTTGTGATTGTGCCGGAAAACCTGATGGCCGTGGCCGACTTCCATGAAAAGCCCCCCGTGGGCACCAAGCAGGTGCTGGCGATGTGTGCGGCCATCGACCCTGTGAGCAAAATGCGCCACGCCAGCCGCCGCGGTAAAGAGTTTGTAGCGGCCGTGACCGAGGAATACTACCCCGGCTGCATCAGCGCCATCTGGATGGGCGCCAGCAACAGCTGGGCGGTGTTGCGCATGGCCCCCGAGCACATGAGTGCGTGGCTGGAAGCCGACGGCATTAACGTGAAGCATCTGCAAACGGTGCTGGGATTGCGGCGAATTACGCTCATCCCCGATGGCAAGGGCGAAAGCGACCAGGAAAAGCGCGATAACGAAGTGAAGCACTTCATCAACAACGCCTGGAAAGCCTGCAAAATTGCCGTGCTGGAGGCCACCAGAATTGTGATTCATACCCCGCTGGAAGGCCAGGACCCTCGCAAACTCCGCACCTTTCAGAGCATGTTGCAAAAAATTGCCCCGGAACGCGAGCAGGTCATTCTCTAGCCGAACGGCCCCAAAAGGCCTCAACGCTCTTGGGCTTGATTTTAGAGGGTGACTGGACAATACTGACTGTATGAAATCAGACTTCATTCACTTTCAGGATATTTTCTTCAACCGGCACCATTTGCAGGTAGTCAGCGGGCTTTCCGTCGAC
>JAIXXE010000082.1 GCA_027490875.1 Alphaproteobacteria bacterium | reverse complement strand
CCTAGCAAAAATGCCGCAAAATCGCAAGCGCATGCCACAAAAAGAGGCGCCGCACTCCCTTAGGCAGGGGTGCGACGCCAACCAATCGTAAGGCCCTTCGTTGCGGCTTAGGGATTCAAGCCTATGTCTTCAAAACCGCGTCAGGGTGACGGGCCTTGAACCATGCCTGACAGGCTTCAGTCTCATGGGTGAGGAAACCCATACCCTTCGACGTCAAGAATGCTTCCAACAGCCGTATAACCTCGACTCCTCGTGTTGGAGAGAAAAAAACTCGTGGCCTGATGAAGGCTACGTACCCAAGCGGCAGAGACTCATTGTCAGTCGAAACAAGCTTCCACGGGAGAGTAAGGCTGTAGTGTTGTCGATAATACTCATAAAGCCCGATAATCATAGAGCTCGCATGGTGTATGGAACCGCGGCGACTTTTGTTGAAGCTCATGATTTCCTGCTTTGTAATCGGGGTATCAAACGTCTGTTTGGCCCTTGGTATTTCCACAGTGCCCCATGCATAGCCCGACAGAAGCTCGGCAAGGGCATGCACCGTTACAGGGTCATCAGAACTGGCGATGCCAACCCGAAGGTCATCAACCATTAGAACAACATTTTGCTTAGGGTTCTCAGCCATCACGGCCTCCTGAAACGGGCCCGCAGGCCGGTGGTGCGTGCGGCGGGGTGCCGCACTATCGTGAATACACTTATATCAAACTCTAAACCCCGTCAAGGCCTCGCGGGTGGGCAATCTCCAGCTATGGCCCCCTAGAGGGCAACCAAGAGGGCCTAACGCGTAGCCTGCAGCGGGGTTAGGCTCACTTTCAGGGCCTTGAGCGGCACGGTGGCAACCAGGCGCTCCAAGCGTCCGTTCAGGCTCAGCGTAAAGCGTTCGGTGCGGGCTTCGCCGGCCGCCAGCGCCACCCCCGGCAGCGTGCGTTGCAACAGCATAACCCCACGTTGATCGGTCAAGGTAAGTTGCCATTGCAATGCGGCCAAAGGCTGCGCGCCACGGTTCAGCATCGGCACCGCCACCATCAGTTGGTTGGTGCCGTTGGCCACACGGGCTGCGGTGGGCGCACCTGCCTGAACCAAGGCACCAAGGGCTTGCCCGCGCATCAGCGTTGGCTTGGCTGCCAACAGGTCAACAGGGGCTGGTTGCGGGGCTGAAGCAGCGACGGGCGGCGGCAGCAAGTCGGGGCTTGGCATGGTTATCAGCGGGGTCGTTGCCGCAGGCGTGGGCCACAGCAGGCGCACCTGCCAGAATACCCAAAGCACCCCCAGCAACAGTACCAGCCCAAGTAACCAGCCACCGCCGCGACTGGCTGGCTTGGCAGGAGCAGCAGCCGTGGTTGCCTTGCCAAACCGCCGCGCCTGCTGGGGCAGCATCACGGTGGCAAACGGGCTGCCGCTTACCCCACCCTTGTTTTGCGCCATGGCCTGCATCTCGGCCAATACGCCAGCCTTAACTTCGCTTAAGGAATCCCGCACCGGCACCGTTTTTAACGCCAACCGTTGCTCGGCATTCGCGCCGTACCAAATCCGTTGCCATAATGTTGGCTTAAGCCGCTGGGGGGGTGCCGCTGGGGCCTCGTGGTCGTCCATAGCTTGGTCAGCCATCATGGCCATGGTGGGCCGGGGCGTAATTTTCTGGGCAGCAGCTTTAGGCATGGTCAGCTCTCCTTTTGGGCTCGTTTGCGGTAAGGTTAAACCCTCACACTCTGGCGCTTAGTATACGCGGCGTATTCACCGCTGGCAAGCTAGGCGTGAACCATGAACGACCAGCGCAGTTCCTTACCCCTTAACCGCACCACCAGCTGCTGGGTCGGCTGAAGGGTGTTAAACTGCGGGGTATAACGGGCGGGCTGTAGGTTTAACACCCCACCTTCACAGGTAAATAACAGCGTTGGGCCGCTCGGTAAGGTCAGCAGGGCCTTGTCATCGCCAACGGGTTTAACCTGAACGGCCGGGTGCAGCGGAAACCGCACCAAGGCCCGTGCCTTGCCAACGCCACGGCCTTCAAGGGCATCGGTCCCCGTCAGCCCTGCGGCCGTTAAGCCAAGAGTCCGTGTGTGCTTCACCCCAAGGTGCCGGTAGCCGTCGTGCCAAGCGCGCACCCCCTGCCCGTCTTCAATCATGGCAAGGCCTGTTTGCTGAGGCCGCCGCCCCACGCGGTGCTCGGCCCAAACTTCCGCACTGCTCTGCCCACCCAGCTCCAGCGTGGCATGGGCGGCTGTACTACGGAAAAACCCCCGCAACGGGTGCTGATAGGCCAAGGTGCCGCTGTTCACCACCACCCGCTGCGGGCCGCACCAAAACTCCAGCGCCAAAGTATCGGCATGGGCGTGGCCGGGGTTTTCATCGGGGCCGACCTTGCCCGCATCCAGCACCAGCCCCAAGGCCGCTGCTGCCAGCCGCACATAGCCGGCGTCGGGCAGCGCCGATGGCGCGGCGCCAGCGCCACTTTCCTGCACCAGCCGCGCCACGCGCACGGCATCGCCTACCTCGCCGTCGTTCCAGAGCCCCAAACCACCGTCGGGGTAGGTATAGAAGGCCAAGGCCTCACCCATGCGTATGGCCAACGTATCCCACACCCCACCGCCCCCAGCCCCGCTGCCCCGCAAGGCGGCGCGTACTTCCAGCACATCTTGCAAAACCTGCGCATGGTAATGCGGGCTGCGTTCGTCATGCGCGCCATCGGGCAGCACCTGATGGGCCAACGCCCGCAGCAGCCGATCCTCGGCCCACAGCACCAACGCCCCATCGGGCAGGGCCAAACCACCCAAAAGCAGGGCTTTCAGGTTTTTAATCAGGTGATTACCACCCAAATCGTACTCGCAGTTACGTCGCAGATGCATAAGCTGCGCCCGCAACGCCTGTTCAAAGGCTTCTTTAAAGTCTGGCTCGGCTTCGGCCAGCAGCCAGCGGCCATAGGTCAGCCACGCCACAATCCGTAAGGAAAGCGGGTACGGGTGCCATACAATCGGGTGATAATGCGCAAACTGCAGCAGCCAATCGGCCAGCAGCTGCCGCGCCAAGGCGGGTTTGTTGGCGGCCGCCAAATCAGCCAGCCATTCATGATAGTGCAGCTCAAACACCTGCAACGGCTGGGCTTTGGGCAGCCAGCTGCGCGGCGGCGCGCCCAGCGGGAACTCTTGCCCGGCCAGCAACCAACGCCCGGCCGCAATGGCCGCGCCTCGTCCTTCCTGCCCGGGTATCAGGGCAATACCTGGGTAATGCAGCGGTGTAGCAGCCGTGGGGCTGGCCAAGGCGCGCAGGTTATAGAACGGGCTGGTATAATACCGCCGCCGTAACCGCGCCCACAGCCGCCACAGTACGGCCTGCGGGGGCACATACCACAGGGTGCGGAGCAGGCGGCCAAGATTCTTCATCGACCACCCTTTCTAACACAAAGGGGGCTGCTCTGGCCCCCTGTGTGCGGATAGGAACAACAGAAATTTAGTTCATGATTTTCCATGAGCCGTCCGGCTGCTTACACGCCGTGCCGTAAGCCCGCTCGGTCTTGCCGCCAATCGTCACGGTTTGTTGGTATTCACGGCAGGCAGAACCATCGCTGGTGCGGCCTTCACGGGTGGGTGTGATGGTCCCCTTGTTGCCGGTGTCGGGGTTGTACCAGGTAATTTGTTGGCCAACGGGGGCCGAGGCCGCACGCGTACTGGCATTTTCGTACATGCCACGGTCTTGCGGGTTCAGGCCGTTGACAATCTGGTTACCGGCCCAGGCACCCAACATGGCGCCGGCCACACTGGCCACAATCTTGCCGCTGCCTTCGCCAAACTGGCTGCCCAGGAAACCACCCGCCACGCCGCCCAGCACTTGGCCCATGGTGTTGCGGTCAATTCCGCCGCCACCCATCCCGCCACCCATGCCATCGGTGGTGGTGCAGGCGCTCAGGGCGGGCAGCATCAGTCCGGCCATCACGGTTCCGGCAATCAATTGTTTGGTGATCATGGTCAGAGTCCTTTCTGGTTTATTCCCAAAAGTGCACTCAACCTTACAGAGCGTCAAGGCCTGCTCTTGCCGCTGGCTTACAACGTGCTATCGCCCGCGCTGCCATTCCGTGTCATCCCGAGTCCTCAAGCTGGTCTTAAAAGTACGCGGTACAAAACTTCCCCGTCATTCCAGAAGCCAGCAGGGGAAAAATCGCTTGACGATTTTGGGCCCCCTGCGGCTATCTGGAATAACAGAAGAAAAGAATTGTTGTTATTCCAGATACGGGTTGGGGGCCCGAACAATGAACCATTGTTCTCCCCAACCGCGTTCTGGAATGACGGGTAGATTTTAGCTACCCCTTCTCAATATGCCCCCTACATCCGGCACAGCTGCAGCTTCATCACGCCGCCGCCGCTGTCGGCAAAGCGCATCATGCCGGTGGTGCCAGCGTTGCACGGGCCGGTGCCGCCCAGCTGCAGGGCGCTGGCGCTCACGTTGGTGGCGCTGATTTGAGTAAAGGTGGCGGTACCAGTGCTGCTCACCAAGGTCAGGCCGCCGGTGCTGGAAACACTCTGCACGAACAACCGGGTGGCACTGATCGTCCCCGTGGTGCTGATGCCCGAGGCCCGCAGCAGGCTGAAGTCACCCACCGAGGCCGAGACGTTGGTCGCCGTCACCCGCAGGGCTGTTAGCAGGCCGCCCGTAAAGAGCTCGGTCGCACTGATGATTCCCGTGGTGCTTACGCCCGGTGCCACCAAGCCCAAGCTTGGGTGCAAGTACGCCGCACTGGCCGTGCCGCCCAGCGTGAAGGAGATCGTGCCCGAGCTCGCCACCACCATCGCAAGGTTGGCCCCGCTCGAAACACCCGTGGTGCTGATGCGGTCACCAAAGCCACCGCTGCCGCCCGTACCCGTGCCGCTTACCAAGGTCAGGCCGCCCGTGCTGGAGACACTCTGCACGAACAACCGGGTTGCGCTCACCGTGCCGGTCGCACTCACGCCAACTGTTACCAGCCCGCGCGTTGGGTCGAGCCACGCTGTCACGGCATTGTTCTGGGTGAAGGAAATAAAGCCAGTGTTGCTCACCGCCAGCACACTGGTGGTGCCGGAAGTAATCCGGTCACCGCTGACGGTCAGGTTGGTCAACCCCGCACCATCACCCACAAACGCGGTGGCGCGCACGGTGCCGGAAATATTCGCGCTGCCGCTCACATCCAGCATCGCCGTTGGCAGCGTGCCGCTGGCCAGGTTAATGCCGGTAAAGCCGTTGTTATGCACGTAAATGCGTCGGTTACCGCCGCCATCGGCAATAATGACGGTGTTGCTCAGGTCAGGCACCAAACCGGTTACACTGCCACCTATAATTGTATTGTTGCTGCCGGTTGTGAGACCACGGCCAGTGTTGTGGCCAACCGCCGTGTTCTGGCCTCCTAAACTTTCAAAAAGAGCCATCCCACCAATCGCGATATTATTAGAACCAATTACATTGCTATACAGCGCCTGCCGGCCTAAGGCTTGATTAAAATTACCTGATGAATTCAATCGTAGAGCTTCGGAACCTACGGCGGTATTCACTGTCCCAGAGACGTTCATCAGCAGCGCACTAGTCCCTATGGCTGTATTATTGCTCCCGGTCGTATTCCTTTCCATAGTTGCTTGCCCAACAGCCACATTAGATGTCCCCGTGATGTTCTGGACTAAGGCACCATTACCCAATGCTGTGTTGCCATTACCTATGGTGTTGTCGCGCAAGGCAGTCCAACCAACCGCTGTATTGCCTTGGCCCGACGTGTTATTTTGCAGGGCGCTAACCCCAAACCCGGTATTCCCAGTCACCGAAATGGTCGTTGCCGCCCGCCCCATGAACATATTGCTGCCACTCACCGAGAACGCCGTGGTCGTGCCGCCCAGCGTAAAGCTTACTGTATCGGTGTTCTGGTTCACCGTCACGGCGTCGCTGCCGCTCACAATGCGGTCACTGGTGCCACCACTGACTGCCAACCCGTTTACAAACAGGGCCGTGGCGCTGATGGTGCCGCTTACTTCCAGCGGCGCCGTGGGGGTTACCCGCACCGTATCCACCGCATTGATATAGGTCCAGCTGGTGGTTAAAAGCGTGCCGGAGACGTGCAGGGTGGCTGAAGGCGTAGCCGCAGCGCCATTTACATTTCCCCCCAAGTACATGAGGCGCGCAGAAGAATCTGAATTGGTGTAATAAAAGTACCCGGTACCAGAGTTATGGAAATGCTGGCCAACACCAGCTGCGGTGGTGCCCCAGTGGAAACGGAAAGGAGTAACAAAACTATTTAGTTCAATATGTCCATTAGCAGCGCCTTCAAAAATAGCCACACGATTTAATGCTGAGTTATTTCTTATACTTACAAATAGTGCAGCTGGGGTAGCCGCAGTGTGACTAACGTTATGCCCCGCAATCCACAAGCTCCCTGAAATACCAACCGTATAGGAAGGATGCGTGGCACGGTTAACCCCAAGGCCGGTGGTAAAGAACCCCGTCGTCGCACTAATCCCGCCCGTCGCACTCACGCCCAAAGTAACAAGCCCGCGTTGAGGATCAAACCACCCCGTGTTGCCCGTGCTTTGGGTCAGGCTGACAAAGCCGGTGTTGGTGTTCACCACCAGGCTGGTGGTGCCGCTGACGATGCGGTCGAGCTGTAGCCCAACAACCGCACTGGCGCTAATGTTCGTCAACCCGCTGCCATCCCCCACAAAGGCTGTCGCGCTCACCGTGCCGCTTACTTCCAGCGGGGTGGTCGGCGTGGCGTTGGCGTTCACCATCGTCCAGCTGGTAATGCGGCCCGAACCCATTACATGCAGGGTTGATGACGGTGTGTTGCCGTTGAAAGTACCAAGCAACATCGAACGGTTGGGGGTAAAGAGTGCTGCTACAACCGTGTTTGGCCGAATTGCGACCTCGCTGGCACCCGCAGTATCCAAGTATAGAGCACTAGAAGCTACAATACTCCCTGTCCCACCAGCCATCAAGCGCATCGTCTGCCCACTCGGGCCCTGTAAAAAGAGTGCGTCTTCATTGGAGTTTAACTGCCGCACAACCATGGCCGCAGTTTGTACACCCTGAACACTATTGAGCGCCATGCGCAGCGTCGAACCAGATGTGCTCAAGGTGAAGGAAGGGTTACCCGTCAGAATTCCACCGCTGTTAAACTGAATCGTGCCACTCGTGCCACCCGGCAAGCCAGTTACATTGGTCAGCCCCGCGCCATTCCCCACAAACGCGGTGGCGCTTACCGTGCCGCTTACTTCCAGCGCGACAGAAGGCGTAATACCGTTAATTCCTAACACGCCATTGCCGCCGTTAAGCAGAACCATCCGCTGCACACCGCCCGAGTTGCGGAACGTCAGAAAGTTGCTGGCCAGCGAGTTTCCCAGCATCACCGAAAGGTTATCGGCGCCACCCAAAAAGCCTAATACACTAATGGCCAAATTATCGCTTGGTCGTCGCATCGCAATACCGGCTGGCCCCATGGAAAGCGAACCGGTCAGGCCTAAATCAAGCGCCGAGGATGGGTCGCTGGTGCGTATCCCTAAGCGCTGGTTGGCACCATCCCAGATAAACCCACTGTTCGCCGCCAAAACGTTGTTCTGGTCACGGAAGATTACACTTCCACTCAACCCGCCCACTGGGGCACTCAGGGCCACCGCACTCACCGTCCCCGTCGCACTCACGCCCAAGGTAACAAGCCCGCGTTGTGGATCAAACCACCCCGTGTTGCCCGTGCTTTGGGTCAGGCTGACAAAACCGGTGTTGGTGTTCACCACCAGGCTGGTGGTGCCGCTGACAATCCGGTCGGTCGCCGAAGCCACCACGCCCGTCAGGCCCGAGCCATCCCCCACAAACTGGCCCACAAACTGTGTGGCGCTCACCGTGCCAGAAACTTCCAGCGGGGTGGTGGGGGCAGCATTGGCGTTCACCATCGTCCAGCTGGTAATGCGG
>JAIXXE010000127.1 GCA_027490875.1 Alphaproteobacteria bacterium | reverse complement strand
TGGGCTGCGCTTCACCATGGGTGGCGGTGGTCCAATCCTGCGTCATGGCAATGTAGCCAATCGGGGCATCGAACCAGACGTAGAACACCTTTTTGGCCAGCTCGGGGGCGCCTAAAGCGGCGGCCAGGTCGGCGGGGACGGGCACACCCCACGCAATGTCGCGCGTGATGCCACGGTCTTCCAAACCTTCATCCAGCCATTTGTAGGCAATCGATTTGCTCAGCAGCGGCCAATCCTGGGCATCAATCCATGCCCGCAGCTGCGGCACCAGCTGGCTTTGCTTGAAAAAGATGTGCGGGCTGTCGCGCAACTCTAGGTCGCGGCTGCCGGAAATGCTGGAGTACGGGTTAATCAGGTCGGTCGGATTCAGCACACTGCCGCAGCCGTCGCATTGGTCGCCGCGGGCTTTACCATAGCCACATTTGGGGCAGGTGCCTTCCACGTAGCGGTCGGGCAGAAAGCGGCCATCGGCCATGCTATAAAGCATGCGCTGTGAACGCACCTCCAGCAGCCCCGCCCGGTGCAACGCACGGGCAAAGTGCTGGGTTAAGGCATGGTTCGCCTTGCCAGAAGATTGCCCAAAATGGTCAAAGCTCAGGGCATAGCCGGCGTAAATGGCCTTCTGCACCGCATACCAGCGGGCCACAAAGTCGGCGGGTGCTGTTCCTTCCTTCTGGCTGGCAATTTCAACCGGCGTGCCGTGGTCATCGGTGCCGCAAATGAACAGCGTTTCCGCCCCCGTCGCGCGGCAAAAGCGGGCAAACACGTCGGCAGGCAACATGCTGCCCACAATGTTACCGAGGTGCTTAACGCCATTCACATACGGTATGGCGCTGGTGATGAGGTGTCGTGTCATAGGGTTCGGAGTATACCGTTAAAACGGGCGGTGTAAATGATTAAGGCGCATTAAACCGTAACAAGGGCTTGACAGAACAGTTAGACGTATACATAAGAGATGCACTTTTAGTCCCGCTTCCCCCCCTAAAAACCGGAGCCTCCCATGGCCGATAAACTTTACTCTTTCGAAGAAATTGACCAAAAACTGGTCGCGCTATTCTCAGCTGCGCCACGCGTCCCGCACCCCTACTCCCTGGGGCTAATGCCTTCCCTAATCCAAGGGGGCGATGAAACAGAAGGCTTGGTTGGCATAACGCTGCTCTTTGGTAACTCAGAGATGGGCACGGCCCACTGGTGCTTCTATATGTGGGACTTCCAAAGTCTTGGCCGCATGCCGGCTGCCATCCGGAAGGAGGTTATCGATGCTGCAGACCGACGCTTCCCCAAGTTGCCGGCTTTCTCGCTTCGCGCGCAACACAGCTATACCTTCTTGGATATGGTATTGCTGGGCTGTCGCCGCTTCCGGGATTGGTCGGTGAAGTCCGGTCAGTCGGTGAGAGGTGTCTCAATGGGATATAACCATGCCTCACCAGAGATCTTTCGCCACATGGCTCACCGAGAGCTGGTTGTAAACCCGCAAGACCCCATCACCCGGTGGGACAAGTGGTTCATGATCGACGGTGAAACGGGGCAGGAACATCCACTCCAAGACCGCATACTCGAATCAATGCCCGCAGAGATGAAGAACTAAGCGGGTATCACACACGATGAAAAAGGCCCCGGAAAACCGGGGCCTTCTTGCATCTCTGGGCAGGGCAAACGGGCCCTGCCGCCTTAACTTATGAGGTGGCGGCAGAAGTAATCCGTAGCCCCGAGATATCCCCATTTGTGATGCGTGGCATTGGATCACCTCCTTTCAATGTACTGTTGGTCATAGGGTCGCCCTT
Source organism: Alphaproteobacteria bacterium (assembly GCA_027490875.1). Taxonomy (GTDB): domain Bacteria; phylum Pseudomonadota; class Alphaproteobacteria; order UBA2136; family UBA6156; genus JADCGN01. Next base: position 3,329 of record JAIXXE010000127.1, on the reverse strand, counting down.
TCTTGCAGTTGGGTGGCCGGTGGCGGAGAAACCCATGTCCCTCCGTAACCTTATGGTGCCTAGCCCCCCCTTTCCTGACAAACTCTTTTTAGCCAGTTGCCCCCCAAGCGGGCAGAGGGGTGTGACAAATAATGTGGTCGTACGAGATGAATTAGCACTCTTGACATGCGAGTGACAGACGCTTACTCTAAGACCATGGAACAGCAAGCACAGACCCCACCCACAGCGCTGGAAGCCTTTGCGCGCGACCTCACTGGCTTGGCCAGAGAAGGCAAACTCGACCCCGTGATTGGCCGCGAGGAGGAAATCCGCCGCACGCTGCAAATCCTCTCCCGCCGCAGCAAAAACAACCCCGTCCTGATTGGCGAAGCCGGTGTTGGTAAAACCGCCGTGGTGGAAGGCATTGCGCAGCGCATCGCAGCGGGCGACATCCCAAGCAGCCTGCAAGGTAAACGCGTGATGGCGCTGGATTTAGGCGCCCTGGTGGCAGGCAGCGGCGTGCGCGGCGAGTTTGAAGCCCGATTGAAGGCCCTGCTAAAGGAAGTGGAACAGGCCGCAGGCAATGTGATTCTGTTCATCGATGAGCTGCATACGCTGGTTGGGGCGGGCAGCGTGGGCCAAGGGGGGATGGATGCCAGCAACCTGCTCAAGCCCGCGCTGGCACGCGGCGAGCTGCGCTGCATTGGGGCCACCACGCTGGATGAGTACCGCCAGTATATTGAAAAGGATCCCGCCCTCGCCCGCCGCTTCCAAAGCGTGCTGGTGAACGAACCCGATGTCGCCAGCGCCATTTCAATCCTGCGGGGGCTGAAGGAACGCTACGAGCGCCACCACGGGGTACGGATTGCCGATGCCGCACTGGTTGCCGCCGTGAACCTTACCAACCGTTACGTGACCGACCGCTTCCTGCCCGATAAGGCGATTGACGTGATGGATGAAGCCGCCGCCCAGTTAAAAATGGAGCTGGAAAGCAAGCCCAAAGCCCTCGACGCGCTCGAGCGGCAGCTGCTGCAAAAACGCATCGAACAGACGGCGCTGAAGCAGGAAACGGACGTCGCCAGCAAGCAGCGGCTGAAGGCTTTGGAGGCCGAGTTGACCCCGTTGCAACATCAGTTGAACGACCTTACGCAGGCTTGGCAGGCCGCCCGCGCCGAAGTGGCCGCCAGCAAGGCTGCCAAAGATGCCTTGGAAGATGCCAAGGCCCAGCGCGACTTGGCCCAGCGCGCGGGCGACCTTACCAAGGCCGCCGAACTGACTTACGCCCGTATTCCAGCACTGGAAAAGGCGGTTGAGGCCACCGCCGTGGCCCAAGGTGGGTTGCTGCGCGAGGTGGTCGGGGCCGACGACATCGCCCGCGTGGTGGCGGCGGCAACGGGCATCCCGACCGACAAACTGCTCGGCACCGCTAAGGAACGACTGTTGCAATTGCCCGCGCGACTGGCTTCCCGTGTGCTTGGCCAACCTACAGCAGTCGGCGCAGTGGCCCATGCCGTGCAGCGCGCCCGTGCGGGCCTGAATGACCCCCACCGGCCGCTGGGGAGTTTTCTGTTCCTTGGCCCCACCGGTGTAGGCAAGACCGAGCTGGCCAAAGCTTTGGCCGCCGAACTGTTCGATGATGACAAGGCCCTGGTAAGGCTGGATATGAGTGAGTATATGGAACGTCACGCCGTCAGCCGCATGGTCGGCGCACCGCCCGGCTACGTGGGCTACGAGCAAGGGGGGGTGTTAACCGAAATCATCCGCCGCCACCCCTACAGCGTGGTGCTGTTCGATGAGATTGAAAAGGCCCACCCCGAAGTCTTCAATATTCTGTTGCAGGTGCTCGATGATGGCCGCCTGACCGACGGCCAGGGCCGCACGGTTAACTTTAACAACACCGTCATTATTCTCACCAGCAACCTTGGGGCCGAAGCGCTGGCCGCCCTACCCGAGGGCCAGCCCGCCGAAGCTGCGCGCGCCGCAGTCATGGCCGTGGTGCAACGCGCCCTGCGGCCCGAGTTCATCAACCGGTTGGATGAGGTGGTACTGTTTAACCGCCTCGGCCGCGACCAAATGGTCGGGATTGCCCGCAACCAAGTGCAGCGCCTGCAAGCGTGGGTTGGCCAGCCCGAAGGAGGCCCCAGCTTAACGCTGGATATTGACGACGCCGCCCTGCAATGGCTGGCCGAGCGCGGCTACGACCCCGTGTACGGCGCCCGCCCCCTCAAGCGGCTGTTGCAAACCGAGGTGCAAAACCCGCTGGCAAACCTGCTGCTGCAAGAGGCTATTAAGCCTGGCGACCTGGTACGCGTGGTGCGCAGCCAAGAAGGCCTTACGCTGGAACGTGGGGTAAAGAATTAACACTATAAAAATGTTTTAACCTTGCCTAGATAAGGGTTTTAAGGAAGGGTCATGACCCATGAAGCTACCCCTCACCTGCGTCACTGGAAATCATGGTAAATGGAGCATTTTTCAAAATACGCTGGGAGATCTGTTTGACCTCACGCAAGTGCCGCTCGAAACGCCCGAACTTCAATCGCTCGACGTAGAAGAAGTCGCCAAGTACTCCGCCATTTGGGCTGCACAAAAACTTGGAAAACCAGTGTTAAAAACCGATGTCGGTTACTTTATTGAGGCTCTCAACGGCTTCCCGGGGCCCTTGGTTAAGTGGGTAAACCTCACGCTAACACCCTCGCAGGTACTTGGCATGCTTGAAGGAGAAATGCGGCGAAATCTCGCCATCCGCGACGCACTTGCCTATGCCGAACCAAGCGGGTTTTGTATGGTCACGACAGTGGAGCGCAGTGCGACGCTGCTGCTGCAACCAGCCAAGACGGGAAGCCCTAAAGCTTCAACTTTTGACCACATTACCCAAGAGGTCGGAATTAACAAATGCTTTGCACATATTTCGTTTGAAGAACACATTACAAAGATAACAAAAGATTTTCACCAACCCTTTCAAGAGTTCGGCCAAAGGATACTAGCCCGGTACCCCTAAAAGGCTACCGCCGCGCAAACAGTCGCTCTAGGTCGGCTAAACTTAACTTCACCACCGTGGGGCGGCCATGGTTGCAGGTGTGGGAAAGCGGCTCGGCTTCCATACTGCGCAGCAAGGCATTTTGTTCGGCAAGGCTTAATCGCCGATGCGCCCGAATGGAATGATGGCATGCCAGTGTTGCCAGCACGCGGCCCAGTTTATCTTGCAGCGTCTGGCGTGGATTGAGCAGCAGCAGGTCTTCGGTCAGGTCGGCAACCAGTTGGGCAGGGTTGGCCTGCGCCAGCAGCTGGGGCAAGGCCGTTACCACCACCTGCTGCGGGCCGCTTTGCTCCAGGTAAATCCCCCACCGCTC
>JAIXXE010000145.1 GCA_027490875.1 Alphaproteobacteria bacterium | reverse complement strand
CCGAGGGCCTCGTGGTCCCGTTCGTACGCCCGCGGGGTGCGCTGGATGAAATCAATGGTTTTAAGCACATGCGCACGCTCTTCGTCGTCATACGCGTGGGGCAAATACTGCCAGAGGTCATCAACGAAAAGACTCACTGAGCCAGAGGCCCTTGAACAATGGCCTCAACCTTGGTGGCCAGCCCGTTGCCGCCAGTCTCTATCAGCACGCCGCAGAGGCTGGCTTCGCCATCGGCGGGTGTGAATTTAAGCCTGCCTGCTGCCAGAAAGTTAGGGAGCACGCTGGCGTAGCTCATGCCCAGGCTGCTGGTATAGTCGCCGCACATGCCCGCATCGGTTTGAAAGGCGGTGCCGCCAGGCTGCACGCGGGTATCGCGCGTGGGGATGTGTGTATGCGTACCGACCACGAGGCTGGCTTTACCATCCCAAAAGTGGCCAATGCAGGCCTTTTCGCTGGTGGCTTCGGCGTGAATATCCACAATCAGGGCGTCGCAGGTTTCGCCCAAACGGTAGGTTTCCATTAACACTTTGCTGGCTTGGAAGGGGCAATCGAGACTGCCGCGCATGAAGACCCGCCCCATCAGGTTTAGCACCGCCACGCGCTGGCCGTGCGGCGTGGTAAAGGTGGTATGGCCACGCCCAATGGTACCGGCGGGGTAGTTGGCCGGACGGATAATGCGGGGGTGCGCGGCGATGAGGTCTTCCACGCCCTTTTGGTCGAAGGTGTGGTCGCCCAAGGTGATGACATCGACGCCCGCGTTGAATAAATCCTGTGCTGTTTCAGCGGTGATTCCCTTCCCTGCTGCCGCGTTTTCGCCATTGGCAATGACGCAGTCGAGATCGTACTGGCGGCGCAGGCCGGGGACGTGGCGGGCCACAGCAGCGCGTCCAGGAGACCCAGCCACATCGCCCAAAAAGAGGATTTTCATAACGCTTGCTTAGCATACCATCCCTATCGACCGCAACAATCATGCCACAGCAGTAGGCCAGTTGATGCTGTAGGCGTTGACGAAAACAACCCCAAGCTCTAGGGTCATCCACAGAAATGTCGCAGTTATTTGCACGGAATGTCACACTCTTTAGCCCCGTTCAAAAGATTGGGGCAGCGGTGCTTTGGCTGATTGCTGAAATTGGCAGATTGGCACTCTTTACGGCTAAGGTTGGCCGCTCGATGGGGCTTAACTACCGCGGTGCGAGCGGAAGCCTCTCGTCCCAGATGCTGTTTGTCGGGGTTGGAAGTGTGCCAATTGTGCTACTGACTGCCCTCTTTACCGGCGGGGTACTGGCGTTACAAAGCTACCACGGCCTCAGCGGGGGCCCGCTTGCTAATACGCAGGTGGGGCGATTGGTGGCCCTTTCCATGTTGCGTGAACTTGGGCCCGTATTGGCAGGGCTGATGCTGGCCAGCCGGGTGGGTGCAGCCATAGCCGCCGAACTTGGCACCATGCGCGTGACCGAACAAATCGATGCCTTGGTAACCTTGGCTACCAACCCGTATCGTTACCTGGTGCTGCCTAGGATTCTGGCTTGCTTGTTTATGTTACCGATGTTGGTGATTTTAGCCAATACGGTGGGGATTTTTGGTGGTTGGATGGTGGCGGTGCATTCGCTCGGACTGGATGGCAGCCTGTTTATGTCGGCAGTTTTTTCCGGCATTACCAACGAAGATTTGATAATGGGCTTGGTTAAGGCTGCGACGTTTGGCTTAATGGTAGGCCTGATGGCCACTTACCATGGCTTTCATGCTGGCAATGGGGCCGCAGGTGTGGGCACTGCCACCACCCGCGCGGTGGTGTACAGCGCTGTTGCGATCCTCATCACCGATTATTTTATTACGGCGGTATTTGTGTAATGGCCCAAGCTCCTGCCATTTTACTCGATAACCTGCACCTCGCTTTTGGGAGCAAGGTGGTGTTGCGCGGCGCGAACCTGCAGGTGGCAACGGGGCAGACTCAGGTCATCTTAGGCGGCAGCGGCAGCGGCAAGAGCGTGCTGTTGCGTTGCGTGTTGGGCCTGTTGCAGCCCGACCAGGGGCAGGTAACAGTGCTCGGCCACCGGCCAACCTTGCAACAGCCCACCGAACATGCGGCCCTGATGGCCAAATGTGGCATGTTGTTCCAAAACAGCGCTCTGTTTGATAGCATGACGGTGTGGGAAAATGTGGCCTTTACCCTGATTCAGCAGCGGACTACCCTTGCTGCTGCCAAAAAAATTGCCCTGGAAAAGTTAGGCATGGTTGGTTTGGCCGCCCGCGTGGCCGACATTTACCCGGCCGAACTTTCGGGAGGCATGAAAAAGCGCGTTGCCTTGGCCCGCGCCATTTGTGGCAACCCCTCGCTGGTGCTGTACGACGAACCCACCACCGGGCTTGACCCCATCACCGCCGATGTCATCAACGACCTGATTCTAAAATTACAAAAAGAACTGCGCTGCACCAGTGTGGTGATAACGCACGATATGCACAGCGCTTTCAAAGTGGCTGACCGCATTGCCTTTTTGTATGAGGGTCGTTTTTTAACCGAGGGGCCTGTTGCCACGTTTAAAAACAGCAGCAACCCCTACGTGCGACAGTTTGTGGAAGGCCGCGCCGACGGCCCGATTGCTTTACAGAATTAACGAAGCCTAGAGAAAGAGCCCACCATGCCGTACAACACTCTCTCCACCGAACTTAAAGTAGGCCTGCTGGTGGTTTTGGCACTCAGCGCCTTGGGGTGGCTGGCCATCCAGAGCGGCAGTTTTGGGCTTGGGCATAGTGGCGCCCCGATGCGCGACCTCGCCGCAATTTTTGACGATGTGAATGGGATTAAGGAAGGCACCATGGTGAAGATGGCCGGCGTAGAGCTTGGCCGCGTGGACGCCGTACAGTTACAAAGCAATGGTACGGCGGTGTTGCGCTTTCAGGTGCGGCGTAATGTTGCGCTGCCGGCCGATGTTAGCGCCCGCATCAATACCAGCGGCCTGATTGGCGAGCGCTTTGTGGCGCTCATCCCTGGTCCGGCTGGCGCGCTTGGCCAAGGTGGTACTTTGCCAGAGAGCACAACCATGATCCCCGCCAGTGGGGCAGCCGATGCCCAGGCGATTGGCACCGATTTTGCCAAAGTGGCCGACGACCTTTCGGCCATGACCACCACCTTGCGCCAAGTATTGGGCACCCCCGACAATGCTGCCAAGCTGCAACAGATTATTGATGGACTGGCTACCTTTTCCGGCGACATTGGTAACAGCGGCGCCCTGATGCAAAACCTGGAGCGCTCGGCTGCAAACTTTGCTAAGATTTCGGATGATTTAGCCCAAGGTAAAGGTACGTTGGGCCAGCTGCTGGCGGGTGGCAAAGGGGCTGATGGTGACAACCAACTGGCCGGCGCGATGGGCAGCCTGAATGACATTGGTTTGGCGGCAAAAGAAATCCGCGACGTTATGGCTAAAATCAACGGTGGCCAAGGTACACTGGGCCAACTGGTGAATGACCCCGAGACTGCCGAAAAGCTTAACAGTGCCCTCGATACCTTTGGCGAATTGAGCCAGCGGGTTGAACAGATTCGTACCGAGTTGGCCTTTGAAGGGAATGTGCTGACCAATGAGGCGGCAGGTGGGGGCGAGTTTCAGCTCACCTTGGCGCCGCGCCCGACCCGCTTCTATCAATTAGGGCTGACCGCCGATGGCTTTGCCAGCCAAGCCGTGAACCGTAACGACCGCATGAACCCCTACTTTGGGAAGGACTTTGGGAAGGAAGCCAAATACACCGCACAAGTTGGGCAGGTGTTTGATAATGTTGCTGGAAGTGGGCAGGATGTGGCCTTTCGGGTCGGCTTAAAGAACAGCACCGGTGGTGTTGGGATTGATACTTTGGCCACCCTTCCCGTTACGCAAAACGAGGTTAAGCTGAGTGCCGATGTGTATGACTTTGGCGGCACCAACACACCCGGCAGCGACAACCCACGGGTTGACCTGACAGCACGGGCAAACATCATTGGTAAAACTGTTTATGGTATTGTCGGTTACGATAACATCTTAAACCAAGAATACGGCAGCCCCAAACTGGGGGTTGGGATGCGCCTGCAAGACGACGACCTGAAATACCTGGTGGGGCAGGCCTTGTAACATGACCCAGCTTAACCTGTTCGATTCGCTGTTTGGGTTGGCGCTGGTTGGGGCTATTTTACTCGGCATCATGCGCGGCAATGGCCGCGAGACCCTCCATACCTTTCTGTTTACCTGTAGCATGCTGGTGGGCTGGTTGTTTTTACGCAGTGGCGAGCTTCCAGCCACGCAGGCAGAGTTGGCCCGTTTGGTGGTCATGGTTGGCTTCTATGCCATGGCGATGTACGTGTTTTGCTGGGCGTTGATGGGGGTATTGGCCCCCTTTATGCTCGATGGCTTACCGTCGGGGCTGCGCAGCCGTTTTTGGGCTGGGGCGCAGGCAATTTTGAAACTCATTCTGGTCATTCTGGGTGTAAACCTTTGGTATGCCACGCACAGCTTCACCCCCGTGTGGGAACGGTTGCAACCCCTGCCCGCGCTGCTACGCGACAGTGTGCTGATTAACCTTTCCGACCGCCTGACCGAAGATACCCACCGCTGGTTGGCACGGCAGAACTTTGTAACCTATCAGTATGTGAGTGCGACCATGCCGATTCCGGCCCCAAGCTGGGATGACCAAGGTACAGCGCCGGTACTGGCCCCTATGGATGCGCCAACCGCTCCGGTGGTGACACAAGCCCCTGCTCCAGCGCCGCTGTTGCCCGATGAAGCTGGGCCGCTGGCAACGCCACGTTAAGGAAAGACGCCGGCTTGGCGTCGTTAGGCTTCCGACAGATTAAAAGGGTAAACCCTTAGGTTTTAGCGAATAACGAGCTGCATTTGGCCCTGTTGCCAGAGCTTTTCGGCTTCGGCTTCCAGGTATCCGATATTATCCTGTACAATCCGCAATTGGCGGTTGGTGCTGGTTTGGCCAGCGCGATTGGCCATTGCTGGTGCTTGAAACTCTTCAAAAAAGCTGGATTCAATCACGCTTTGGCGCACGGCACCATCGGGCATTTGGACGTTACATACCACCCGCCCGCCATCGGCAAGGCGCAGAGTTTCGAGCAGGGGCTTGGTCGGCGTCATGCGCCTATTTAGAGGTTAAGTGCCTGAGCTGTCAAGTATTCAGAATGCTTGACTATGTATACTTAATGTAGTAGTGTTTTGGATAATGGCCAATCTTGGCCTCTCGTACGCGGGAGGCTGTCTCCCGCTTTTTTGCCCTTGGAGGGGCTAACTTCACCATGACAAAACCGCGTGTGTCTACCATTATCGCCCTGGGCTACGCCCTGCCCCCGAAGTTCGAGGGCAAGAAGATGATGAATGTCATCTGGGGCCAGACCCGGGGCTTCTACCGCCCCGACGGCAGCAAGCTGACGGGCTCGCCCGGCGAGCGCTCCATCTTCGGCGAGCACTGCAAGGAAGGTGAGTCCTCCCTCGACGCCGCCATTAGGTGTGCGCACCAGGAGTTCTGGTGCAACGAGGCCATTCCGATCCGGGAGGATCACCTCGAGCTCCTCGCCGAGGGTGTGCAGACAGAGAAGACGATCAACGACGTCTTTCTCCTCAACTTTGTCTGTGAGGAGGCCGCCATGTCGATCGGCGAGGGCGACGGTCTGCTGCGCATCCCGCTGTATCAGGTTCCCTGGTACATGCGCGACGGGCATCTGACTGAGGCCAGCATCACCTGCCTCAGTGGGGTTCCGCCGCTCGAGGACCTGTTCGGCCGACTCAAGAAGAAATACTACTGAGGTCGGAACGCCTACGGAATCGCCGCGCCTTTTGGTGCGGCGGTTTTGGCGTTTTTTGGTTATAGAGCGAAGCCCATCAACACGTGTTACAAAACTTCCCCCTCATGGCGGCCCCCGCCTCCGCGAGGGTAAACTCCGGCCGCCATCCACGCATTGTTTTCTTCGTGGTTCCCGGCCTTCGCCGGGATGAGGGAACTTTTTGGGCTGTACCAATGAATAATGGGCTCCGCTATCTGCGCAGGGGCCAGTCACTCCAAACTGCCCCCTGCCCCGCCTTAGGTTACAACGTCTTTGGCGCTAGAACGGCAGGATTTTATCCACCCAGCGCATGCCGTATTGCGGGGTTTGGCTTTCATCCACCAAGCCGCGGCCAGCGTAGGCGATGCGGGCTTCGGCAATTTTAGAGCTTGGAATGGTATTCTGGGCGGTAATATCTTCGGGCCGCACCATGCCTTGAATGGTGAGCAGCTGCTTTTCGTAGTTCACCACCACCTCGCGCTGGCCCTGAATGACCAACAGCCCGTTGGGGAGCACCTGCGTAACCACGGCGGCCACGCTGGCCTTAAGTTCATCGGAACGGTCGGTGCTGGCATCGCCCTGAAAGTTGCGGTTGCTGCTGGTGTTGGCCAGCCCCGTGGGGTTGAGGTCGATCCCGCGCGTGGCCAGCTGCCCTGTGATGAACGGCAGCACGCTCACGCCCGCCTGCTGGCGGCTGTTGCGGCTGGTATCGGTGCTGGCCTCGGTTTTGGCGCTGGCGGTTTCGGCCACCATCACGGTCACGATATCCCCCACCACGCGGGCGCGGCTATCTTTGAAAAACTGCTTGCTGCCGGGCTGCCAGAGGCTGCCGGGCATGGGTGTAGCCGCCGCAGGCATGGCAATGGGGGTTGGCACCGCAGCCCCTTGCACAGGCAGCCCCGCCCCTATGCCGGTAAGTTGCGGGCGCATGGCTTGGGTGCAGCCAGTAAGCATCAGGGCAGAAAAGCCAAGCAGGGCTAAGGAATGTTTCATGGGTTTAACTTTCATCGGTGGGGCGTTCATCAGTTTACCAAAACTTGCCCATTGGGCTGCACCACCCCGACCAAGGTGGCGCGGGTGGCGGGGTTCAGCAGGCGTATCTGTTGACCCGCAGTGCCATCTTCCAGCGCCTGCGCGCTGCCCTTAAGGCTGACCACGCCGCGCTGAATGGTAAACTCCACCACACTGCCACGGTTCACCAATGGCGGCAGCCGCAGATGCAGCACCGAGATGGGCACCCCTGCCGGCAGCATGCGGGTGCTTTGCAGCCCCACCGCCTGCGCCTCGGTTTGAACGGTTGACACAAAGACCTGCTGACTGGGCAGAGTGCGGCTGGTGAGGTCGGCAGCGGTGATAACCGTACCCTTGGCCAGCGGCGCATGGGGAACTGGAACGCTGCTGGTGGGCAAGGCCTCGGCCCACGCGGTGCCCACCAGGCCAAGGCCCAACCCAAGTGCAACGCCTAGGCCAAGAACACCACGGGCAAGCCGATGACCAAAATCAGCACCCACGCGATGCTGCGGAAGGTCAAGAGTGGGGCTGGCGGCTGGGTGAGGTCGGCATAGCTGATGAAGGCATAGAGGCCGTCGCGCTGAAGCCGGATGATGCGATCTTCCGGCTGGGCGTTTAACCAAGTAACAATTTTTAAGAGCAGCGTTTCCATTGTGGTTTACTTTGTTTGGTGTCAGCGGCTTGCCCCCTCGGCTTGCCACATCATCCCCTGTGCCTAAAAATGCAGCAACCGTGCCAACATAGTTTTTGTTATTGTTTTTCATGACCATTTACTCTAGCGGAGCTGGCTTAAGGTTTGCAGCATTTCATCGGCGGTGGAGATGACGCGGCTGTTAAGTTCGTAGGCGCGCTGGGCGGTAATCAGGCGCGTAATGCTTTCAATCGCATCCACGTTGCTGCTTTCCAGAAAGTTCTGGGAAATGGTGCCAGCGCCTTGCTCGGCGGGGGCGGCGTCGGAAGGTGCGCCGCTGGCTTCGGTTTCGCGGTAAAAGTTTTGACCGATGTTTTCTAGGCCCGCTTCGTTGGTGAACATAGAAAGGGTAATGGTGCCAAGGTTGGTGACCACGTTGTTGACTTTGGCGCTAACCACCCCCGTGGCCGTGACGGTAAAGTCGGTCGCATTCACGGGCACACTGATGGCTGGGTCGAAGGTGTAGCCTTCCTTGCTGACCACCTGACCGTCCTGATTTAGCTGCAGGCTGCCATCGCGGGTGTAGGCAGTGGTGCCATCGGGCAGCGAGACCCGAAAGAACCCACGGCCAGAAATGGCGAGGTCGAACGCATTGCCAGTGTTGGTAAGGTTACCCTGCTTCATGGACTTGTAGGTAGAACCAACACTCACGCCCAGCCCCACCTGCAGGCCGGTTGGTGCGAGCGTGCCAGCGGCGCTGGTGATGGCCCCTACCCCAATCCGGTTTTGATACACCAAGTCGGTAAAGGCGGCATTTTGTTGCTTATAGCCCGTGGTGTTCAGGTTGGCGATATTGTTGGAAAGCACATCAACATTCAGCTGCTGGGCATGCATGCCTGTGGCGGCGATACGGAGTGACTGGAGCATGACGGGGGCTTTCTGGTTTAATTGTTGCCGCTGAGGTTACGAATGGCGCGCTGTTCGAGATCTTCGAGGCTGCGCGCCAAGGTTAAGCTTTGCTGATAGGCCCGGCTGACGGTTTCCATATCCACCATTTCCTGCACGGCATTGACGTTGCTGGCTTCGAGGAACCCCTGGCGCAGTTGCGGCGCACCACGCACCGCAAAATCGACGGGGGCAGCCGTAGCACCTAACTGAGGAATGAACCCGCTGGCCCCTGCGCGTTGCAGTAACTTTTGATCGTCGGGCGAAAATTGAAAGACCCCAAGCTGGCCCAACTGGCCGCCTTCGGTGGCCACGGTACCATCGGTGGCAATGGTAATATTGCGTGCTTCGGGCGGAAACTGGATGGGGGCGCCCGCGTTATCGAGCACCGAATGGCCCTCGGGTGTTACCAAAGTGCCATCACTGGCCAAGGCAAATTGGCCACGGCGGGTGTATTGGGTCACGCCATTCACCTCGATGGCAAAGAATCCATCGCCGCTCAACGCAACATCCAACGCGTTGCCGGTGCTTTCGTGGACGCCATCGGCTTGGCTGATGAGCAGGGCACGGTCGGCCACATAGCTGGCGGTTGGGGTACCACCGGGGCGGCTGATAACCTCGCGAAAGTTCATTTCCAGCCGGCGGAATCCATGCGTGTTCACGTTGGCCACGTTATCGGCAATGGCCGTGAATTGACGCTGCGTGGTCAGCGTACGGGAGGCGAGGACGGCAAGTTCTTGCATGAGCCTAGATATGCACAGGGCGTGCCAAGAATTACCGTGTTGTTTTATCGCAAAGTGTTGCCTAAATACCCTTGCCTCCTTCACGCTTGATCGTTACTCTGGCCTGGCTTTGGAACAAAAAAAGAAGGCACCCTATGCCCCAAAAAGATTCACCCGCGGTATTGCACGACATTCGTACCATCCGCGATATTGAAAGTGCTCTGGAAGAGGCTGAAACCTTTATTGGCCGCGTGAAAGCCAACAAGGTACGGTTGACCCTGACGGACGGCAATATTTCCATCTCGCGCGATGAGATGGCCAAAATCACCGACCTGGTTATTACGCTTGAGCGCAGCGGCAAGGCCCTTGAAACTGCGGTTCGCTACCTGCGTGAACTGATGGCTTATGATGAAGTAACACATCTCTTTTCAAGACGTTATCTGTTCCATTTGTTGGAAAAGGAACTGCACCGTGCCCAACGGTACGATACGCCCTTTTCGATTCTGACTTTTGAATTTGACGCGTTGAACCCCAACGGGAAAGACCACCGCACGCTTGGGCAAGAAGATTTAAACCTGGTCGTGGCCGAAGTGGCCCGCGTGATGAGGAAATTTGTGCGCGACAGCGACAGCCCCGGCCGTACCGGTGAACGCACCTTGATGGTGCTGCTGCCCGAAACGACTGGTAAAGGTGCGATGATTTTGGGCGACCGCATCCGTAAAGCCTTGGATAAGACCTACGAACTGACCAACGGCCAAACAACGCTGGCGGTGGTAGGGGCGATTGTTGAAAGTTCAGACCCCGCCGCCACCGACATGGCCGGATTGCTCTATTTGATTGACCAAAAGTTGGCTGATGGGCGCACTAAAGGCCCTAATGTATTGATTAAATAATGAATATTTTATTGTCAGGCACTGATTTGCACCCAAGAGCTATAAGAATGTAAGATATGCCTGCCTCATTAGCGCACTTGGTGTTGGTCATGCCGGCCGATTTGGCTGAGCGGGTGCGCAGCTTCATTAAGGCTGGCGGGGGGCCTTGGAGCACCGAACGCGTGGCCTTGTTGGAAGATTATGCATCACTGTTAAAAGAGGCCGCAGCCAACCGCCCCGCACCCTTACTGGCTTTGATTGCCCCCACTGCGGTGTCGCGCAGTTTGGAAGACCTATTGAAAGAGCTGCCGGGAGTCCCAACTCTTCAGCTGGGCTTGTTAACGGCTGATGCGGCTGTGGCCGAAGTCGCCCATCGAGCCGGAGTACCCTTAGGGTTGGCTTTGGATGATCTTTCTCCGCAGCGTTTAACCACCTTGCTGCGCCTGATGGAGGAGTGGCAGCACCTCAAGGCCTCGCAGCGGCAGATGCAGCTGTTGTTCGAGCAGGCCGAAACCCGCTTTCATGATATGGCCGACCTGTGCGCCGATTGGCTTTGGGAGACTGATCTGAACCTTAACCTTACTTTTTCCAGCAACCGTAAACGACCAAGTGCCGCCAGCACTGTCGGCAGCAACCTCACGGGGAGTTTTTTACCAGAAGAAAAACTACGGGTGGAAGATGAATTTGCCGAAATTGCCCGTAACCCCAGACCTTTCTATGAACGTGACTACTGGAGCGCTGACCGTTTTGGTGGCCGCATCTGCTGGAGCCTGAGCGGTATGCCGTTGCAAGGGCCTACAGGGGCCATTGTAGGGTTTCGTGGCGTGGCGCGCGATGTTTCCAGCCAAAAAGCCAACACCGACCAGATTTACTACTTGGTAAACCACGATGCCCTGACCGGCGTGATGAACCGCCAGCGCATTCAGGAGGAAATGAACCGTACGCTGCGCGCTGCCAAACGCGAGAATCGCAGCGGTGCCCTGCTGGTGCTGGATGTTGACCGCTTTGCCTATATTAACCAAACTCACGGCCATCTGGTGGGGGATAAATACCTCATCCATATGGCGCAAGTGCTGAAAGATAACGTGCGTACCGGTGATGTGGTAGCAAGGTTGAATGGTGATACGTTTGCAATTCTGCTACGCGATGTGCGCGCCGAGGATGTACCACCCCGCTTGGAGCGGCTGCAGAACTCGCTCGGTAATCGCCCACTGCCGCTTGAAAATGGGGTACTGACGCTGAATCTTTCGGGCGGGGCGGCGCTCTACCCCCAAGACGGTGATAACGCCGATGCGTTGCTGGCCCATGCGATGGATGCCCTGGTGCGTGCCAAGCAGCGTGGCCCTCATAAAATTGAAATGTTTGACGCCAACAATACCCAAAACCAGATTGCTGAAGGGCATCTGGAATGGGTGGAGATGGTCAATGAGTGCCTCAACGAGCAACAGCAGCGCATTGTGTTGTATTACCAGCCGATTGTCCCGCTGAGTGGGCCGGCCATTGCCACCCGCATTGAACATTACGAAGTGTTGCTGCGTTTAATGGATACCGACGGCAGCATTGTGCCGCCCGGTAAGTTTTTGGCCAGCGCCGAAGAGTATGGCCTGATTGGTAAGCTGGATTTGATTGTCATGCAGCGGGCGATTGAAATGCTCAAGCTGTGGCACAACCAGAACCGTAAGGTGCACCTGAGCATTAACCTGTCGGGGAAAACCTTTGATAACGAAGAGTTTTTGAGAGAGGCCAAGGCCGCATTGTTGGCCGCAAAGCTGCCGCCTAAATCCTTGGTGTTCGAAATTACGGAAACAGCCCTGTTGCGCGACCTGCAACAGGTCAAGAACTTCATGACCGAATTACGCGCTTTGGGCGCAGGGTTTGCCCTTGATGACTGTGGTGTGGGTTACTCCAGTTTCAACTATATCCGGCAGCTCGACCTCGATTACATTAAAATTGATGGCTCTTTTGTGCGCAATCTTCACCTCAACGGCGATGACCAGGCCTTTGTAAAGGCTCTGGCCGATGTGGCCAAGCAAAAGCAAATTTCCACCATCGCGGAAATGGTTGAACACCAAGACGCCATGACAGCCCTGAAGGGGATTGGAATTGACTTTGGCCAAGGTTACTACTTTGCCCCCCCCCAGCCAGAACTCCCCGCAGAAGGCTGGCAGAAGACGTTTATCAGTTAAGTTACTGTGATTTAACTGCTGCTGTTGGTGCAGGCGGGCTTGTTGGTTCGGGCCTTGCCTCACCCCCCAAAGTGTGGCATAAGCTACGGCGAAACGACACGATAAACCCCTACGGGGCAGCGGACACAAAGCGGATTCTGCGGGCCAATCTCTTCAGATTTTCCCCGCCCTTTCTCTTCCTGACCACCCCAGAGCTGAAACAGAAAGTGACACGCGATGTTCACCATTTACAAAAAAACCATTGAATGGGGTGGCAAGCCCCTCACCATCGAAACCGGCAAAATGGCCCGTCAGACCGATGGTGCCGTGGTGGTAACCTACGGCGAAACCGTGGTGCTTGGTACCTGTGTGTTTGCCAAAGAACCCAAGGCAGGCGTGGATTTCTTCCCCCTGACCGTGAACTACATGGAAAAATTCTACGCTGGTGGCCGCATCCCCGGTGGCTTTAAAAAGCGTGAAGGCCAGCCCGGCGAGCGCGAGACCTTGGTCAGCCGCCTGATTGACCGCCCGATTCGCCCCCTGTTCCCCAAAGGCTTTAAGCACGAAGTTCAGGTGGTTGCCACCGTGTTGCAGTACGATAAAGAAAACGAAGCCGACATTGCCGCCATGGTTGCCGCCAGCGCAGCGTTGGCGCTTTCGGGTGTGCCCTTCATGGGCCCGATTGCCGCCGCCCGCGTGGGGTTGATTGATAACACCTTGGTGCTTAACCCAACCGTAAGCGAGCAGGCCAACAGCCTGCTCGATTTGGTGGTTGCCGGAACGGCCGAAGGCGTGCTGATGGTGGAATCGGAAGCCAAGGAATTGCCCGAAGAGGTGATGCTGGAAGCCGTGATGTTTGGCCATAGCCGCATGCAAAAAGTGATTGCGGCGATTGAAGAGCTTAAGGCGGCCGCGGGCAAAAAGGCCCATGTAATGCCTGCCGCCGAAGATACATCGGCGCTGGAAGCCAAGTTGGCCAAGGGTTACGCCGAAGGGATTGTGGCCGCCTACAAGATTGTTGATAAACAAGAGCGCGTAAAAGCCCTTAAAGCCGTACGCGACGCCGCCGTGACCGAGCATGCCGGCCCAGAAGGTGAAGGGCGTGACAGCGCAGAGTCTCAAAAAATGGCCGACAAGGTTGCCAAGCTGATTAAGGGCATGGAAGCCGACGTTCTGCGCTTGGATGTGCTGAAGAAGAAGACCCGCATCGATGGCCGCGCGACCGACCAGGTTCGCCCGATTGTGGCCGAGGTTGACGTATTGCCCCGTACCCACGGCAGTGCGCTGTTCACGCGCGGCGAAACACAGGCGCTGGTGGTTACAACGCTTGGGACTGGTAAGGATGACCAGATTATTGACGTCATGGAAGGTGAGAGCAAACAAGCCTTTTTGCTGCACTACAATTTCCCCCCCTTCAGTGTGGGCGAAACTGGCCGCATGGGTGCCCCCGGGCGCCGCGAAGTGGGCCACGGCAAGCTGGCTTGGCGCGCGATTAACCCCCTGCTCCCGACCAAGGAACAGTTCCCGTACGTCATTCGGGTGGTGAGTGAGATTCTGGAAAGCAACGGCAGCAGCAGTATGGCCACCGTGTGTGGCACCAGCATGGCCCTGATGGCCGCCGGTGTGCCCCTGCCGCGCCCTGTGGCCGGGATTGCCATGGGCCTGGTGAAGGAAGGTGCCGACTATGTGGTGCTGAGCGACATCATGGGCGATGAAGACCATTTGGGTGATATGGACTTTAAGGTGGCTGGGTCAGCGGAAGGCATCACCGCGCTGCAGATGGACTTGAAGATTACCAGCGTGACCAAGGAAATTATGGAAGAGGCCCTCGCCCAAGCGATGCATGGCCGCCTGCATATTTTAGGCAAGATGGCCAAGGCGATTACCGAGGCGAAGGCAGAAATTTCTGACTTTGCCCCCGCCATGGAAACGACCATGATCCCGAAAGAAGAAATTCGGGTGCTGATTGGTAAGGGCGGCGAGACCATTCGCGGCCTGTGCGAGACCTTTAACGCCACCATTGATGTGGACGATGAAGGCAAGGTGGTGGTGGCCAGTACCGACCGCGTGCAACTGAAGGCCCTGTTGGCGAAAATTAATGGGATGTTTGCCAAGCCTGATATTGGCGGGATGTATGCCGGAACAGTGCTGAACACCACCGACTTTGGCGCCTTTGTGAGCTTTATGGAAGGCAAGGAAGGGCTGGTGCACGTGAGTGAAGTGGTGCCCGTGCGCCTCGGCCACATTACCGACGTGCTGCAAAGCGGCGACCAAGTGACCATTAAGGTGGTGGAAACCGACGATCGCGGCAAAATCCGCCTGACGATAAAGGAAATCCCGCAAGTGGGTGTGGTGGCCGAACGCATTGAGGCCGTGCTGGCCAGCGGTGGTACCCAACGCAAGCCTCGCGAGGGCGGTGAAGGTGCCGAAGGCGGCGACGACAGCCGCGGCAACCGCGAGGGTGGCGATCGCGGCCCACGCCGTGACCGTGGCGGCGACCGTGGCCCACCCCGCGAGGGCGGTGGTGACCGCGGCCCGCGCCGCGAGGGTGGTGGCGAACGCCGCCCACGCCGCGAAAGCTAGGGCTACGTTGGTAGGTTAAGGGCCCCTTTGGGGCCCTTTTTTAGGGCTTTGATGGCTTCTATGCTTAAGGTTTTGGCTTATTTTGAAAAAAAGGCTTGCAATCCTTTTTCAGTTTGTTAGTCTTTAAAGGTTAAGCCTTGTGCCGCTTGATAAAAGAGGTGCTTCGGTGCTTCCTTTTTCTCGCGTCATTCGAAACGCTGATACTACACTGGAGACTGTCATGATTCGAAGACTCCTCACACTGCACACCGTTTTGGCGGCTCGGGTTGTCGGCCTTGCGCAATTCGGCATTCATCCTGTTGCTCCGCGGACCGTCAAGAACGAGGCGCTCGAGCGTTCAGCTGTTGCCGGAAACATCATGTCGAAGACCGTTGTTGATCGGCATCACGATCTGTCTGGCGGCTCGACCCTGCAACGCCCGATCGTTGTCGTCATCGGCGCTGCCTCTGCGCGGCATGATTGCGCGGAACGTTCCGGCGTCGAACACCGCGGCTTCGCCTCAACCGCTCCTCGCGCTTCACTCCATACGATGAAGTCTGTCGATGGCTCGGTATATGACCGTGGTTCAACGCTGGCTTTGCGCACGTCGCTCGACCGCGTCGCCATTGTGGACACTGTCGTCGGCAAGTCTCGCGGCGTGCTCGGCCTTCTGTCCGTTGCGGTCGCTGGCGTTGTTGCGGCTGTCGGTACTGCGCTCAAGCCTGTCAGGCCGGCTCCGATGAACGGAGCTTTCGCCGCCGTCCGCTGATGGTCAGTGACTCGTTGGTCATGATGTCATGACCGCCTAGATTCAGAAGTCTAGGTTTATACATAAAACTCTGCTTTATGGGCGTCTTTCCTTCGGGAAAGGCGCCCATGTTGCTTTTTATTTCTTTCCAGCGAAGGCTGCTTTGAATGCTCCTTGAAGTTATAGCGAAGCCCATCATTACTTGCCACAGCCGCACCCGTCATTCCAGAACGCGGTTGGGGAGAACAATGGTTCATTGTTCGGGCCCCCAACCCGTATCTGGAATAACAATCTTGCTCTCATGTTATTCCTGATAGCCGCAGGGGGCCCAAAATCGGCAAGCGAT
>JAIXXE010000063.1 GCA_027490875.1 Alphaproteobacteria bacterium | reverse complement strand
CGCCATAAATTGTGCCGGAGTTGGAAATTAGCTTCATATTGCCGTTGTTTTCAACGTGAATCCCGCTGAGCGTTCCGCTAATGACCCCCGTGTTAACCCAGCGGTCTGCGGTGCCGCCATCCATCATCACGGCCGCCGTGCCACGGCCTTCGATCAGCCCGGCGTTGGTGACACTGACCATGCGGGCCCCCGAGGTAGTACGCACAGCCGCCACCGCACTGGCCGAGGTGCTACCGATCACAGTCCCGCTACTACTGTTGGTAAAGTTAAACAGTGTTACCGCACCATCCAGTGCAAGGGCCCCGGCTGTGCTGCTGATAACTCCACTGTTGGTAAAGGTGCTTACAGATACCGTGTTATGCATTCTCACTGCCGCGGCATCGTTCCCACGCAGCGTACCCGTGTTGGTAAAGGTACTCACCATATCAAGTGATTGAAGATCGATCGCGCTGCCGTTGTTGCTGCGAATTTCCCCGGCGTTGCTTAGCTGCTCAAAGCTTGAGGCGATACCGCTACCATCAAGGTACAGCCCAGCCTGGTTTTGGCCTATAATGGTGCCGCTGGCTGTGTTTACAATGCTGTTGGCAGTGTTTACATTGATTACGCGCATCCCCATCTGGGTACCGCTCACCACGCCACTGTTACTGAAGACGAGTCCAAGCGCGCCGTTAACAGACACCCCATTGTTGTGGGTGACGGCAGCACCATCGCCTGCGGTACCACCAGCCCCGCTTTCGATGGTGCCGAAGTTGGTAATCACAGCCACATCGCCTGAAGAAGACAAGCCAGCACCGCCGCCCCCCCGCACGCCACTAATCAACGCCCCATCACCACCCTTAAGCTGGGCCTGTGCTCCTACGGTAATCGTGCTAGAAACCCAAGAGCTCCTCAGCCCATGACCGGCCCGCATATTATCAGAGGTACCGCCGGCCGCGTCTCCTGCACGACCGCCCGTCACCCGGGTAGCGCCGGTTAAGTTGACTGTGGTGCTGGCCGCGTCAACAACGATACCCTCACCCCCACGAAACACCCGGATGTTTAGTAAGGCATCTCCCGAGCGGCCGCCGGTGATGGTGGAGCTGTTAAGGGTGAGATTGTTACCAGCTAAGGATATATAGACACCTTCACCACCAGCGCCGGTGACGTTGTAGTAACCATCTCCACCCCGGCCACCCAGCATGGTGGAATTGGAAATCACGATGTTTGAATTCTCGGTTTCCAGAATTAAAGCCGTACTGCCGTTACCGCCACTGGCATTTTCATTGACGGTGGCGCTGCCTCCCATACCGCCTTCCATGCGGGTGCCACTGATGGCAACCTGTGAGCCAGTACCTAAAGTAAGCTCGGTCCCCATGCCGCCCTCATTCAGGCCAAACGTGCCGCTGCCTGTAAAGCCCGTCGAGGTGCCGGCATTGCCACCACGGATAAGGCCGCCCGTCATACTCACCACCGATGATGCCAGACCCGTTAAGCGCAAGGCATTTCCCCCAACACCACCGCCACCTTTTGGAGAGCTACCTCCATCACCCCCTTGAATGGTTGAACTTGCCATGCTGAAGTTTATAGCCCCAGCAAAGGATCGGGCATTAAAGGCAAGGCCGCCATTTCCTCCATAGGTTAGGGATGCGGCATCAGAATTCCCTGCAGCGCCACCGTTGCCCCCCTGCACCAAAGTATTGCTGCTGATGTTTACAACAGCGTGGTCGCGGCGAACCAGCACCGCATCCCCACCAGTCCCACCACCTCCGCCAACACCACCGCCTGCCGCCAAAAACCCTAACCCGCCAGCCCCACCTGCCATGCCCCGGACTTCCCCACCACGCAATAACAACGTGGCGCTGGTGCCTGCGTGGTTGGTGGACAGAGACCCTATCTGAATGGCTGTGCCCGCGTTCCCACCATTGGTGCCGTTGGTTGAGCCCAGGCCATAACCTTCTCCACCCACACCCCCGCGCACGTTGCCATCAATGACCAGTGTCGTGCTGGCCGACAACGATGTATCAATCCCAACAGCACCATTACCGCCTGGGTCGCTTGACGTTGCGCTGTCGCTGCCACCCGTGCCAATCACAGGGGCGTCATGGGCCGTTCGGAATATGACGCCGCCCGAGCCGATAATCACGGTGGCCGAGGTTGCGCTACCGCCAACCATGGTGGTGTCGGAGACATTCACCGCCACCGAGCCGGTACTGCTAATATATAACGAAGGGTGCCCAGCCCCGCCCGCAAGGTTGCCGCCGGTGTTAATCGTCACTGGGTTGGTGGAGTTATCGAGAACCTCTTGGCCCGGAGCTGCATAAGCCTGACTGGCGGCAAGCAGCGCTAACGCGCTGGTCGTGATTCTCAAACGCAATGATAGTCGCTGCAAAGCTAAACCCTCTTTATATATATTGAAAACATTAACCAGATGAAGCGCAAGAGACCAGCCACTCTGGCCAAAAGTACAGCACTCTGATAAAAGGCTGAGACGAGGGAACAAGAGATGTCTGAGCAGGTTATTTACTTAAAAGCCTACCGCGCAGGTCAGCAGATTCAGGTGCATGTCTATGCCCCGCAGGAAGGGCGCATTACCTTAGAAATCCCCGGCAACAATAACCTCGAAAACTTAGGCCTTCCTGCCACCTGGCAAGGGGCTGAGCTGTATCTGGGGCCTGGTGAGATTAACGTGCCGCGTGTGGGGGTACTGGTTAACGCCATCACCGAGGCCGATGTTTTTCCCCGCGAGCTTGCGCAGCTACAAACCGTGCTTATGCAGCTTTGCAAAGCCTGGCCAGAACTTAGCGTCTTTAACTGGCCTGCTGGCGTGCTTAAAACCAGAAGGGATGCCATGGCAGCATTCTGCAGCACCTTGCCGGGGTTCCTAACCCCGCGCTGTGTCAGGCTCATCCCCAAAAACCGTGATGATTTGCTCAACCAGATACACCAAGAAGCCTTGAAATGGCCGGTGCTGATACGGGCGGCTCAGGTTCACAGTGGTAAGCAGCTGGTAAGGCTGGATTCTCCTTCCGATGCAGCTTTGCTTGATGTTTTTTCTATCGATGACGAAAAAGTTTACTACGTCAGCGAATTTATCGATTACAAACGCCAAGATGGCGACTACCGCAAACTGCGCTTGGTGATGATTGGCGGGCAGCCTTTCCTGCGCCACCAGATTGTTGGCGAACACTGGAATATCCATATGCGCACCCGCACGGATTACATGCAGTCCTCGGCCTCACGCCGCGCTGATGAAGAGGCCTTTATGGCCCGTGGGACGGATAACTTCTCTCACGATGTCCACGCCAGCCTACAGCGGCTACACCACCATCTAGGGCTGGATATATATGGCATTGACGGGGCTTGTCTGCCCGACGGGCGCTTGCTGGTTTTTGAAGTGAATCCAGCAATGGAGTTTATCGTGCAAGATACCACCGCCTACCCGTATCTTAACCCGCACATTGCACGCATCGAAGCGGCGTGGTGTGACTTGCTGGAACACCGGTCTGCCAGCAAGCCAGGCGCCCTATAACAACCAGGCAGCCAAACAGAAAGAGTTGTGTTGACACAACTGCCTCCCCCACCAACAAGTTCATTCTCACCCGCAGCTGGCGGGTTTTTTAGCACAAGGCGCTGCAGGAGCGGAGAAGCATCATTTTTTGATTGATTCCATATAAAAGCCCTGCTAAGCAGAAAGAGTTGTGCGGGCGGAACTGCCTGCACGACCAAGAAGTTCATTCTCACCCGCCGTTAGCGGGTTTTTTAGTACAAAACGCCGCACACGGGCGGTCGTTCACCCACCAAGCGGACTGCCAAGAGCCCCTATGCCAGGCAAAAACAGGCCCAAAAGCCGCCCACTCTCAGGTGGGCGATAAGGCAATTCCGGTGTGTCGGCATACATTATACTTGACATTTGAAACAACTTATGCAATAAATTACTATAGTCGCCAGCGTTAGGCGATTTTTTATACCTTACTTACCAAAACGGAGGTGGTGCAGGATATTTCTGGCAGCGGTGGATTACCTTGTTCATCAAGAGAAAGTGAAGAATACCACATCTCGAGCGGAGCAAACTCAGGTATTCCTCCTGTAGATTGCTCACATATATTCAGTGTTTTATTCCCTGGATTAATACGAATCCTGAAGATCTGAGGGTCGAGGCCAGGATGGGCAAAGCGACTATAGGCATAAATTCTTTTACCATCTATCTTAAGCGCCTCAAGTGAGAGGCTGTTTAAACTCTCGCAATGTTGGCGAGAGCGCATGTTGGCTAGAGTATTGCTGGGGTCGTTTCCTGCCGCTAGATCTAGACTTGCAAGGTAAGTAAAGTCAGCCTCAATAAGCTGATGGCCTAATCTACAGCTGGCTTTGAGTGGGAGATCAGCTACTGATTTTGTCATGTCTGTTCCAACATAAATGCCCTTTTTTGTTAAGGACTGAGCATAAGCCTCGATGTTATGGCGCGGCATAATATTTAAATAAAATGGCTCTAAAACATCAAAATCTTGACCTGGCAAGCAGGTGAAGCGCACGGCTGGTGCCTGCCAATAGTATTGATTGTTTTTCGGTTCGGCCAGCGCAGCAATCACAGCCGTAGAGAGGAGAGAAGCTAATATCAGTGATGAACGTATGATCATGCTTAAATGATGCATGATTTAAAAATACATGTAAACCAAAGGAGTAATGATATGAAATAATAGAATTAAAGTTAATATTGCTAAGCACGCCACCCTAGCATACTCTGCTATAGAAATGAAAAAAGCGATCATCACTACAGCCATTTTGCTCGGATTTCTTCTAGCATTGCTTATGGGTTGGTTTATTTACCAACACTGGAAATACCAACATTCTGCGCAAGGTAAACTCGATAAGCTTGTTCAGAGCAATCAAACATCGTTTCAGCTTAGCCAAATACTAGGAGATAATTGGGAATCGGCATGCCTTATCCCCTCAGGGTATTGGTTAAGTTTAACGAATGATGGGCAATCTGAATTTCTTCCTTGGTTAGAAAAAATGCTAAATCGAGATGTCAGACCCGAAGAATATGACTTTATGTTTGGTGAAGGTTTGGCAAATTTAATCTTATTCTCCAACCCATTTCGTGAGAGTGAAGGCTTGCACGTAGAGCCGTGGCAAAATCGTAAGCAAGGCTTGGTTATTTGTACGCATAAACCGAATCAAACTCTTCAAATTATAAAAAATAAAGAAGGTTACCAGGAATATGAATGGAAAGGATATTGGCTTAAGCACCAATTTGAAAATATGTATGAACTTAAATAAATCTTAGATTAACATAGAAAACCATAAACCGCCTTAAGGCGGTTTTTTAATTAAAGGATATGAGTTATGCTAAACTGGGACAAAACCAAAGGTGCATTTAAAGAAACATACGAAAACGCTAAAGTAGCAGCTGAAATAGCAAAAGAAGAATATAAACGTCGCATTAAAAGTTATACACGCGAAGCTGAAAAATATGGCACTTGGCTAAAAGTTGATAACAGCGGCGGTGGCCATAATGATGATATGGACGCATTTCGACATGCCTATACCAGTGCTAAGGTTGCCAAGGAACATGGCCAGACGGTTGCAACTGCTGGCGGTATTTTCCATGAGGTTAAGGGGCAGACTCAGGATATTTTTAGCAGCGATCCTAGAGATAGTCAGCCTTTACCAGAATCAATTATGGATGAGCATAATAACAGTATTGGGAGAGAGCTTGGCGCGCGCGCCCGTGAGGAGGGATGGTCTAACGCACGGCTTGCAGAAGAAGTGAAAAAGGCACTTGATGAAGGTAAGCTAATTCGTCAACCTGCCGAAGGCCCAGAAATACCAGGATATCCGAGAAATCCAGAAGAAGCTTCTCATTCTTCTATCCTTGACTACTTTGGCAATGCCGTAAATCAAGCTGGCCAAGCCATTGCCACTGCCGGCCGCGTGACCTTTGATATGGCTATGGGCCTTGGCAAAGAAACACTGCAACAGGCACTTCAGTTGGCCTTAACACAAGGGGGAAATAAAGAAACATTGAAGCAAGCCGCGCAACTGGCCATGGGCCAAATGCTGACCAACATGCATGCCGCAACGATGGAGCGCGTAGCGCAGATGGCAACGCCGGGCGGTTACGCGGGGCCCCTAAAAAACCTGGTGCAAGACCCACACGCGCCCATTGAAGACTTTATGAACAGCCCGCGCAACCAAGGTGTGTTTGATAAACTGGTTGAAGAGGTGCAGCGTTTGCTTGGGGTTTACCCCGACCTTAACCCCACCACGGTGTTGGTTGATCGTGGGCTTGATAAGATAAGGAATGGTGAATTTAAGCTCCCGCATGATATGATGTTGCCAAATCTGCCAACCAAAGGCAGCAAGGGAGAGCAGAATATCTCCATCTTTGGCGTACAGTTGCCCATCCTCATGCCAGAGATAGAGATCATCGGCATTAACCCCAATGCTGAACCCATCGTGGTAGGTGGTGCAGAGGGGACGCCCAACATAAGCATTGAACGTGGCGGAAACGGCGCCATTCAGGTACGTTCTTACACCCGTAGCGGTGCCACCGTAAGGAGCCACACACGCAGCCAGCCTGATAATGATGTCACGAATAACCTAAGCTTTCGTAGCATAGCTTAAACCTTCTCAACGATAAGCGTCGCAGGGTGGTAGGCATCCCACCCTGCTCTAGGAAGTTCATACAACAGGGGTTACTTGAGTCATTGATTCCCTGAAAGTTTCCTGCTAAGGAGAAAGAGTTGTGCTGGCGGAACTGCCTGCACGACCAACACGTTCATTCTCACCCGCCGTTGGCGGGTTTTTTAGCGCGAAGGGCCGCACGCGGGCGGTCGTTCACCCACCAAGCGGACTACCAAGAGTTCTCAGCCTGAGCAAAAACAGGCCCAAAAGCCGCCCACTCTCAGGTGGGCAATAAGGCAATCCAGGTGTGTTGGCATAGATTATACTTGACATTTGAAACAACTTATGCCATAAATCCCAATAGTCGCCAGTATTAGGCGATTTTTTTATACCTTACTTACCGATGCGGGTGGTGGTGCAGGATATTTGGGGCAGCGGTGAGTTGACCCGGTATGTAGGCTCAATTAATCTAAATACGATAATTGAAAGTTACATGCATGATAAAAAATATAATTATAAATGTAATTGGTATTATTATGATGATTTTTGGTCTTTTAATATTTTACATATGGTTAAATAAAGACTTATTTATGGACTAAGTAATTTTTTTAAAATCAATCAAGCCCCTTTAGGGGCTTTTTTATTATGAAAGATGAAACATGGACAACACAATGAAAACACCTTTTGAAATATCAATCTTTGATATGAGAAAGATGCGCGCTGATGCAAATAAGATCGCTAAAGATATGGGCCTTACAAGTCAGAATGAGAAAGATGCCTTTCGGCATGCCTATGTGAGTGCAAAAATGCAAGAAACTTATGGAGAAGCAGCTGCAAAGGTTACTGGGCATGGAAACGAATATGCTCGTGAAGTACAGGAACGCCTTAAATCTCGAGGTGCTAAAGGAAACCCAGATAATGAATGGAATATGGATGTTTACAACAACAATAAAGGGTTAGAATATGAAGCAGATCTGGCTAACATGAAGCTTGAGCCAGAACAAAAAGAGCGGATGTTGCGCGAGCGCATTGCAGAATCAGTACGTAATGGTGAACTCCAAACTGATCCCGATGTTCCACCTAAGCAATTTCCTCAATCTGGTGAGCCCAGTCAACCTAGCGATATCCGCACAGGCCCCACCTATGACCCCACCCCCACCACTGTACCCAATCGTCCTTCTATTTTGGATGGCATGGGTGCGGTGTTAGGCCAAGCTGGCCAAGCCATTGCCACGGCTGGGCGCGCCACTTTTGAGATGGCCATGGGCCTTGGCAAAGAAACATTGCAACAGGCACTTCAGTTGGCCTTAACACAAGGGGGAAATAAAGAAACATTGAAGCAAGCCGCGCAACTGGCCATGGGCCAAATGCTGACCAACATGCATGCCGCAACGAT
>JAIXXE010000169.1 GCA_027490875.1 Alphaproteobacteria bacterium | reverse complement strand
GGAATGCCGTTCAGCAGCCTGCTATGCGTGAGCAGGTGAAGGAAGCTTGGACCACGATTTGGTTGCCCACGTTGGATCGCTCTGGCGAGAAGCCGCGCGTGTGGAAGTTTGGAACGCCTTATCACGTTGCCGACATCACGTCGGAGTGGCGGACGTACCACGAGGACCGTGGTGGTTTGTTCCGCAAGCCTGTGCGTGGGTATGACAGCCCGTGGCACGAGGTGTACACGGCGGAGATGATGCAGGACTTGAGGGCGCAGTACGGGCCGATCGCGTATGCGCGCGCTTATGAGCTTTCGCCTGTGTCGAGCGACCAGTTGGTGTTTGACCATTGGTGGCTGGATCGCGCGTTCTACGAGGGCGAAGTGCCAGAGTTTGTGCGCGTGACAGGACAGGCGATCGCGGCGACGGACTTCGCGTTCAGCGACAAGACGGTGAAGAAGGGGAATCCCGACTACTCGGTGTTGGTCACGGGTTGGCGATCGATGGATGGCTTCTGCTACATCGATAAGGTCATTCGCGCGCGTGTGCCATTCCCTGAATGGCTGCGCATTTGCTCGCGTGAATGCAGGGCTTCGGGAATCAGCGTGTTGATGGCTGAAGGCAACGGTCCGCAGGCTGGTCTCGTGCAGCAGTTGTCGATGTCTTGCGAGACAACGAGTGTCGTTCCGCTCGTTCGCACGAAGGACAAGCTGTCGCGCGCGAGCGAGAAGCAGTCGTTTGTCGAGACAGGCAAGTTGCGTCTTCGCGGTGAGAAGGGCAAGGTCTCGCGCGAACACGCGATTCTGTACGAGGAAATGACGACGTTTCCTGCCGGCGATCACGACGATTGCGTCGATGCCGTAGTAGATCTCATGGAGGCTTGCATGCGGGCTGGATATGGCCTGACCGCGAAGCCTGAACTGACCAAGTCAAGCAAGAACAGGCTTTGGAGGCTTTATGGATGAACTTTTGAATACCCCCTCGGGCGACGAGAAGGCGAATTTGCCAGCAGCAATGACGCGCCCCGTCGCAATGCCGATTGAAATGCAGCGGACGTACTTCGCGAGTGTCGCGAAGATGCTCCGCAATCCATCGCTGGCGTACCGTAAGGACCGTCAGTTGATGAAACAGATGCGCAACGACCCCGATTGCATGGGGCCGCTGACGCAGTTGCAAGTGTCGATCGCTGGTCTTGAGTGGCAGATCAAGCCATTCGACTCTCGCGATCCAATGCAAGAAGAGATCGCTGAAAGAACGCAAGAGATCTTCTCGCGTATTCCGCGATTCGCGGATCTAGTGCGTCACTTGCTCGACGCTGTGTGGTACGGGTCGAGCGCTGCGAACTTGATCTACGCGCGCCGGCCTGACGGCAGCGTGGCTGTCAGCGATTGGCTTCCGTTTCACCCTGACACGATCACGGTGAATCTTGATGGCGAGCCTGCGATTCGTGTCGGTCCGCGCTACTACGCAGACATGGACGGAACGGGCGGATCGACGCAGCAAGGATTCGATTCGCGCGTCCACGTTCTCACGCCTATTGAACGTCGTGCTGTCGTGTGGCATCGCTACATGGTGCAAGGGCCAGACTTCGATGATCCGTACGAGACTGCGTATGCGTTCCTCGGCAAAGGCGTGCGCGACACCGTGTGGTGGTACTGGAACTTGAAGCAAGCCGTGCTTCAGAACTGGGCGACGTATGCGGAGCGTTACGCGCAAGGCATTCGCGTTGGCTACTACCCGATGGCGCAGAAGGGCGGCAAGGAGGAGATGGAAGAGATCCTCCGCAATCTCGTCGGCGACGTGAGCGCTGTTGTTCCGCGCTCTACGCCCGGCCAGAAGGACTACGAGATTGAGATCAAAGAACCGGGCGCGGCGCGCGCGCAAGTGTTCGCTGATCTCTGTGAGTGGCTCGCCAAGAACATCAAGGAACTCATCGTCGGTCAAAGCGCAACGAGTGAGGCTGTCTCGACGGGTATCGGATCGAACGTCGCGAGCCAACATCAGAAGACATTCACGCGGCAGATGAAGTTTGTCGCTGACGGCTTAAGCGAAACGATCACGCAGCAACTCGTGCGCGAAGTCGTGGACATGAACTTTGGGCCTCAAGAGAACTATCCGAAGTTTGAGTTCTCCGTCGAGAGTCCAGAGATGGAGAAGAAGCTCGAAGCAATTCGCATCTTCGTCAATGAACTTGGTGGAACGGTCAGCGAAGCAGAAACGCGCAAGATGCTTGGTCTCGCGATTCCTGACATCGATGAGCCTGTGCTTACTGGCAAGATCAAAGATGTCATGCCAGAGATCGCGGACGAGGATGCGTTCAAAGACGATGTCGATCAGGACTTTGTCAGCGATGAGCCGAAGGTTCTGTCTGCGAAGCAAGCGTTCTCTCGCATGTCAGAGAAAGAACTTCGTCGCGAAGCAGTACGTCGCCGCCGTCGCGGCAGGCAGAAGGGCAACTGCGGCAACGGCTTCGGTGGATTCACCGATGGAAACGGCTGCGCTTCCGGCAAGCATGATTACCCAGCGGAACGCAAGAGTCCTACGAAGAAGCGCAATGCGCGCGAGATCGGCGATTGCGTGATTGCGAAGCACCGCGTACTGATTGACGAGGGCTACGCTGATGATCAAGCGTGGGCCATCGCATACGACATGTGCGGCAAGACAGAGAATCGTCGCTTGCCACAACATTGGGATGACACGAAGTCTGCGCTGAATCGCGTCGAAGATCTCGTGCAAGATGGCTTGAGCGTTGAGCAAGCGGTGATGGTGACCGATCGCGAATCGCTCAAAACAAAGGACTTCGCGAAGGAAGAGAAGAAGGGCGAGAAGGAAACTTTCGAGGACGGTTTCACGCCGCCTGAAAGTGTCGCGAAGAACGCGCGCCGCGCGCTCGAAGTGCGCGAAACGAAGCCTGAATCAGAGCGTGGCATGACGAGTGTTGGTCTTGCTCGCGCGCGTGATCTCGCGAACCGCAAGAGCTTGAGCGAAGAAACTGTGCGCCGCATGGTGAAGTACTTCACGCGCCATCAATCCGACAAGAAGGGCCAGACTTGGGACGAGCAAGGCAAAGGCTGGCAAGCGTGGAACGGATGGGGCGGCGATGCCGGCTGGACGTGGGCGCGCGGAATCGTTGAGAGTCTCGACAAGAAGGAGAGCAAGTGAGAGAGATGAATCAGGTAGATGCGATGATGGACCGTGCATGGAAGCGCGGTCTTTCTTCGCGTAACTGGACTGTCATGCGCTCGTCTGTTCTTCGCGCGCTCGAAGGATCATTCATCATCGGAAGCACCAAGTTTATTCCTGAACAGGTGTCTTCATTCGATGTTGGAATGTTTCGACAACGCGCAGACGAAATGGTTGCAAGAGCAGCCACGACGTTCTCGCAGAAGTATTCCGAAGTCGATCGCAATCACGGCGCAGACATGACTGCGATTCTGTATCTCCTATTCTTCGATGAAGACGATGATGTAATGCGGCGCGTTACTAGAGGAGTTCCAGCGCGTATCGCGCGACGTGCTGCGTACTTCGACATTCCAATGGCATCCGCGCGCCGCGCGCAGGAGATCGTGTCTTCAGATGACGCTGCTCGTGATTTGGTATCTACGTTCCCTACTCGCTCATCGCTTGGCGCGCAGACAGAAGCACGACGCGCAATGAATCTCGGTATCGCTGATTCCGCTGTCATGGAAGGACGCTCGTTGCTTCCATCGATGGATCCGACACGACCAGCAATTCGCGAAGTGTCGTACCCGTTGTGGGAGATTCGCGAGATCATGGATCGTCGAACGCGCGGGAATCCGGCGGGTGATTTCCCTGACGGCTCGCATTGGCAAGTCAATGGGTACATCAACACAATTGAAGAAATTGTGCGTCAGGATCTGATTCCGCCGTGCGGTTGGAATTGCCGCGCTTCGCTTGTTCCTGTCACGTTCTCGAAGGCCGCGCGGCTCGGGCTAACCGATGAAGATGGCAACGTGCTGGCAGAGAAGATCGCCGAATACAACAGCGCAAGGCAGCCATACATCGATCGTGGGTTGTATCCAGACCCCGGTTTTAGATGATTGTTATAGGCTGCGGATTGAAAATACTACATTTGGTGACAAATGTGGCATATTTGGTCCTTAAACCGTTGTGCTACTTGACTTTCGCGGTGTCAATGCCGCACATGACGGCCTCCCATGCCATTTCCGAGCGAGACGATAAAGTCGTGATCAAGCGACTTGAGTTGTTCTCTGGCTTCGATCCGACCATCGATGATGG
>JAIXXE010000122.1 GCA_027490875.1 Alphaproteobacteria bacterium | reverse complement strand
ACGGTAAAGCTAAGAGTGGGGGGTACCAGGGCATACTCAAGATTGGTCTTGACCAAGTCGCGGAGTACATCCTCAAGCCATTCTTGGCCTTGGTCGTCGGGGGCCAGCACGACATAGGCCTTTCCATGCATTACAGCCTTGGCAGCCGCACGCGTGGTGCCAATACGGGCCTTGCGGTAGCGTTCAGGAAGATCGGCCGCTGATAGCGGCGAAGCGCCTTCCCCTTGATGGAGCACCACAATATCGCGAACTTGATAGTCGGCGTAGTGGTCGGCATGAAGGGCGTAGAGTGTTTCCAGCACGGCTTTGGGGCCTCCAACCACCACAGTTTTTGTGCCCCACCGGCCGTTTGCTTGGCAGAGGCTGCGGAAGCAAAGGCGGGCTGTAATTAAAGCAGGGATTGCCAACACCCACGTACCACCCACCCACAGACGCGAGAGCGGGTATTTAAACGAGTAATGCAAGAAACCCTGCAACATCATCACGATAGTGAGGATTATAATGATTTCACGGACCTGATACCACCAAGGCAAACGCTGGGTGTAATGGCCGCGTTGCCAGAAAATGAGCAGGGCCACGACCCCAAAGCTGATGAACATGAAGATATGCCGCGATAGCGTGGTATCGGCCATATTGAGGTAGGGTATGCCACGCACATGGTTGCTAATCAGCCCCGCGACTGCAAAAGCCAGCAAACAGGCGCAAACCAAGCCAGCTGCATCGGTTAAGGCCCGGTTGAGTGTGGGCCAGAGGAGTTGGAAGGGGCGGGCAGGGCGGTTCATGTGGCTTGCAGGATTACAGGGGTTTGGTTCGCACGCAGGCGGGCGGCCGTCAAGGGGCCGTTTTGGTAGGCGCCGGTATCCAGCCCAATACGGTCGGGCAGCAGCAGGGGTTCGGCCATGATGGTGTGGCCAAACACCACCACGGTGGGCAGCCCGTGGGGGCGGCCGAGCCAGTCCTCCCGAATATAGAGCAAGTCCTCGGGCATTTGCTGTGCGAGTGAGAGGCCCGGGCGTACTCCGGCGTGCACAAAGCTGTAGGGCGGGGCCTGATGATACAACAGGGTGGCTTGCAGCCATGGCAGATCGCCGGTTTCGGTCAGCGCGTGTTCCAGTTCGGCCGCCAGCGCGGCAGGGTTGCGCAGGCCGGTGGCGTTAAAGGGGTTGAGGCCATAGCTCTGGCAGGTTTCGGCGCCGCCCCAGCTGAGCCACTCGGCATGCAGGGCGGGTTGGGCCAGAAACTCCAGCAACTTTTGCTCGTGGTTGCCACGCAGAAAGGCCGTTTGCCACGTCGCCGGTAGCCCGTGCCGCAGCAGGTGCAACACGCCTTGGCTGTCAGGGCCACGGTTAAGATAGTCACCCAAGCCCACCAAGGTAATGGGGCCGGGCTGGTTGGCGGCATCAGCGGCTATTTGGGCTAATAGGGCCTTTAACTTGTCGGCATGGCCGTGGATGTCGCCAATCGCGTACAGCGTCCCTGTGAGGGGAAGCGGAGCAGCCTCTACCCCACCGCCAAACAGAGTTGCGAGCGCTTTTAGCATGCCCTACTCGGTGTAATAATCTTTGTACTTACCGTAGTAGTAGCCGTAATCGCCGTAGCCGTAGGCCTTTTGCTTGGTCAGGTCCACACGGGTCATCACCACGCCTGTTACGGGGGCGTGCGCGGCGCGCAACTGCTTGAGGGCATGGCTAACCAACAGGCGTGGCGTGGTACCCCAACGGGCCACAAACACCACGGCGTCGCATAGCTTGGCCAGCGTAACGGCATCGGCCACGGCCATCACGGGCGGGCAATCCAGCACAATCAGATCGTAGTCCTTGCGCCAGCCGTTCATCAGGGTTGCCATTTTTTCGCTGCCGAGCAGTTCTTGGGCAAACTGGGTGTTGGGCAGTGAAGGGATGATGTGCAGGTTGCTCACCTTGTCGTTGAGCAGCACATCTTTAAGCTTGCCTTGCCCGGCCAACAGTTCGGCCAAGCCAGCCTTGGGCTCCAGGTTCAGTTTTTTGGCAATCGATGGGCGGCGCATGTCGGCGTCCACCAGCAACACACGGCCACCCCCTTGCGCGGTAAGCTGCGCGAGACTGGCGGCAAAGATGCTCTTGCCTTCTTGCGGGACACTGCTGGTGATGAGCACCACGCGGGGGGGGGTATCGGGTTTGGCGTATTGCAGCGCAGTCCGGATAGCCCGTACGCCCTCGGTGTAGGCGCTGGTGGGTTTGTTTACCACGTAATGCGGAACGTCGGCCACTTCGGTCAGTTCACCAAGCAGGCCCAGGGCAGGGGTAGCCAGAACATTCTCAAGTTGCTGGGTGGTACGGAAGCCGCTATCCAGCAACTCCAGCAGCAGCATGAACACCACCCCCATGCCGGCACCCAGCGCCAAGGCAGCCATCAGCCACAGCAGGGGCTTGGGGTTGCTGGGTTTTTGAGGCAATTCGGCGGCTGATATTACGCGGGCATCGGCCTGAATAAAGTCCATCTGGGCGATTTGACGACCGCGTTGCAGAAAGCTTTCGTAAAGGCTGCGTTCTGCTTCGGCTTGGCGCTCAAGCTCGGCCAGTTGAACGGCAGGGCCGCTGGCCAGTTGGTTGCGTTGCTGCAGTTGTTGCAGCTGCTGGTCGAGCGTATTCACGCGGGCTTTAGACATATCGATGTCGTTATCCAGGCTACCCCGAATCTTGCCCATTTCTTCATTAATTTTGCCCTGCACGTTGGCCAGTTCGTTACGCACGGTTTGCATGCGGGGGTGCATGGGGCCGTAGCGGCTGGCAAGGTCGCTCATTTTACGGCGCACTTCTGTTTCCTGGATGCGCAGGTTCTGGATGAGGGGGTTGTTCAGCACTTCGCTGGTGGTGCCAACCCCACGGCGGGTGCTTACCACCTTGGCCTCGGCCTCGGCCAGTTGGGTGCGGGCCAGGATGAGCTGGCTGTTAAGTTCAGAGAGTTGCTGATCGCTAAGTGTTACACCAAGGGCTTCGGTTAAGTTGTTATCTTCACGAAACTTTCTTACTGCAAGCTCTGAGCGCTGGACGTTCTGTTGCAGCTGCTTGAGGCGGCCGTTGATCCAGTCGTTGGCGCGTTTGGTGGCGTCAAAGCGTTCTTCTAACTGGTTGTTCAGGTACTCTTGGGCTATCGCATTCACAACGCGTTGGGCCAGTTCGGGGCTGCCGGCCGTATAGCGGACATTGATGCTGAAGCTACGTGGCTTCATGCCAACATCAAGATTTCTGATTAATGTGTTGATCGCCTTTGATTCTTCGGGAGTTTCTATGTCTGTTGTCAGGCGCGCGGCAGGGGTGTTGACTGGCGGCTGGGTGGGTGTTGCCAAAGGCAGAAAGGCGCTGGTGATGAGGTTGCGGAGCAAGGAGAATACGCCTGTATGGCCGCCAAAGCCTGGTTCCAGCAGCAGGTTTTGATTCCGCACCACCCGCAGGGCGACTTTGCGGCTGGTGAGGACATCCAGTTCGGTCCGCACGGCCGAGTCGGTGGTCGACATACCACTTACCACGTCTTCCATATCGGTAACCTGCTCGGTGCGGGTGTTGATTTGCAGCAGCGTTTCGGCGGTATATTGGCGCGGCGTGATAATCAGCAGCAGCACGCACAGGGCCAGTGTGGCCGCCATGCAGCCGGCAATGACAGTCCAACGACGCTGGAGCATTGAAAGGGTGGTATTAAAGGTCCATTCAACCCCCTCCAGGTGGCCAAAGAGCTGGGTACGCAGCAGCTTAAGAAGATCGTTGAAGGCATTCTTGCCCCAGTCCTGCATGCTTTGAGTGTTTGCCATAGTATACGCTTCCTAGTTTCGATTAACAGCTGATAGGCTGTTGAGCGGCATTGGTCAACCAAAAAAAGACCCTTGGAAGGGTCTTTTTATTTGATTGCGTTAAAAAAACCGTTCTTCAACCCGAATGACGTCACCGGGAAAGACCTTGGTATCATCGGGAACGGAGAGCTCGCGGCGGTCTGGGTCGTTCGCCCGGCGCAGGGTCACGTTGCCCACTTTGGCCCGTGGCGTGTAGCCACCGCCCAGTGCCACGGCGTTGATGATGGTCATGTCGTTCACCCAAGGATAGCTGCCGGGCTTGTTGACTTCGCCCAAAATGAAGAAGGGTCGGAAGTTCAATACTTCAATGTTAACCCGTGCATTGACCAAGTAACCCGCGTTCAGCTTTTCGGCAATCCGCTTTTCCAGCTCGCGCTGGGTGAGGCCTTTAGCCGAGATTTCACCAATCAGCGGCACGGCCAGCGATCCGGTACCATCGATTTCGAACTCGCCGCTCATGTCTTCTTCGCCAAACACGGTCAGGCGGACCTTATCGCCCGGGGCCAGCTGGCCTGGGGTTAGGCGGGCTTCAGGTTCGGCCGGCATCGCCTCCAGTGCAGCTTTGGCGGCTTCTTCAGCAGCGGTTAAGGCGGCGGCACGGTCGGGGTCTTGGGCGGTGCGGGCGGCGGCGCGGGCGGCTGGGTCGGCACTCAGGCCGGTCAGGCCGTCAGAAAAATCGAGTGGGCTGGCAAAGCTGTTAAGGCTAACCAAGCTGCCAAACACCAGGACTGGAATCACGGCAAGGGCTAAACTTAGGGTACGCATGAACTTTACTTTCCGTTACTGGCCTTTCTTGACAGGCAATGTTGATAAAATCAAGGGGTGCCGAAGCACCCCTTCATGGTGGCCTTAACAGGGCCTTACCGTAGGCTTAGTAAGTCGCAGTTAGCTTCAGCATGAAGCGGTTGCGGCTGAAGTCGTTGTTCACCACGCTGCTGTCGCGGTTGGTGTACTCGTAACCAAGCCCAGCCTTCAGGCAACGGTTCAACCAGTAGTCAACACCGGTACCGGCAGTGACCATGGTGTCTTCACGTTGGTTGGCGGCAAAGCCTTGGTATTCGTTTTCGGTGTAGCCAGCTTTGGCATAGGCCACAATGTTACGACGCAGGGCGTGTTCAACCGCTGCGGTGTAGTCGGTGGCGACAAAGCCGCTTGAGGCACCTTGGGTGGTTTCTTCGATCCCGCGGTTAACACCAGCCTTGAAGGTGGTCAGGTCGCTGAAGTTATAGGTTACGTTTCCGCCCCATGTCGCTTCAGAGATATCCTTGAAGCCACGGTCGGAGTAGTTACGCTCGGTGGTACCGGCGAAGACTTGAGCCTTGGTTTTGCCAGTAACGTCAAAATCCAGACCAGCCACGTAGGTTTGGCCATGGTTGCTACGGCTACGGTTGGCATTGGTACCCTTGAAGTCGTAGGCGCGGGTATCGATGGTCCCACGAACAAAGGCTTCGGTGCTTGGCGTAAAGCGGTAACCAGCACGCAGCGATTGCTGGTACTCATTACGATCGCGCAGGTTGTTGTTAACCAACGCATTGGTGTTGGTAACACCGTTTTTGTAGTCGAGGCTACGCATTTCGCTGTCGAGCCGTACATTGGCCTTACCGAGGCCGCGGTAAGCGCCGGCGCGCAGGGTCATCACATCGTACTGGGTAGGCTCTTTGGATGAGGCTACGCTGTTGGGTTCGCCACGGTCTTCGTGCTTGCGCTCCAGCGCAGCGCCACCACCGATGGAGGTTTCGCGCATAACATCGGCGCGACCATCGATAGCAACCTTATAGTTTTCAACATCTTCAGAGTCACGGTCGGCAAAGCGCTTGGCTTCAACGTTCGCAACGGCGTTAAGGGCGTGGCGGCTCCAGTTGCTCTTGACGGCCACTTCAGGGCGCACGGTCAGGATGATATCATCCGTTTCGTTGCGGCTGGTGGCGTAGATGTTGTCATCCATAGTGCCTTCAACATCCACTTTGGGGATGATGAGGAAGCTACCGGCACGCACACCCAAAGGTGCGTTGTCGGCGGCGACGCGGTCGGCGGCGGATTGAATACGGCTCTGGGCCATGGCGGGGGCAGCCATCAGGAGGGCCAAGGCCGACACTGTAAGCAGGCTTGCGTGAGTGGAAACTCGCATCATCGATTGATTACTTTCTAGAAATATTGATTAAAGTGAAGGAACGATAGGGCTCGCCGGAGTACCCGTGGTTTGGCGGGTAAACTGATTGGAATTTTCTGATGTACCACCGGTTTGTGGGGCAAAATCAGAATTTGTTGCACCATCGGTGCCACCAGCAGGATTTTCGCTATCTTGGTTGGCTAGTACGAGTTCTGCCAAGGCATTGACCAAGACAGTATCGGTTGATGCAGTCAGCATAGCGCCGATGCACGCACTGTTACCTTCGATATCTGCTTGGGCAGCGAGGGCGGCCTTGGCGGCGACTGCATCGGGCAGAGCAGCACGGGCAGCAGCAACGGCTGCCACGTTGGCGTCGGCGTTGTCGGTGCAGATTGTGTTAACATCTTGACCGCCTTGTGCCATAGCGGCGATGCTTACAGTAGCTAAAAGCGCTGTCAGACCTAATACTTTCAAAGACATAGTTGTTATCCTTTGGTTTTTTATGGTTGTGCAGCAACAAGGAACTTTCCTTGCAACATGCTTTCCTATAAACGTATAGAAGGGTATTGTAAAGTAAGATTGAGGTAAAAATATGATATTTGCATACCAAAGGCTTAATTCGGCCTGGCGCGACCCTGCTTTACTTGGGGTCATAATGGCGGGTTTGGTGTTCTTGGCCCTGCTGCTTGTTTTTGGTGGCGCCGGCGAAGAGTTGAGTAGTTACGGTGCCCTTGGCCTTGTGGTGGTGGCGTTGCTTGGTACTTTAATGACTGCCCCGCATTGGCCTAGCCCATGGCTGCGGGCTGCTGCGTGGCTGCCGTGGCCAATCCTTGTATGGGCCGCCCTTGGGTTGCTGCCCGGCTTTACTTACCTTGGCTTGGCACCCCACCCGTATTGGGAAGCGCTGCAAAGCCTTGGCCTGACCTCGGCCTGGCCCAGTGCGGCGGTGGCCCCCGTGACGGGCCTCTACATTTTAGCCCTGTTGACGGCATTTGCGGTGTTTTGGCAATGGATACTGCGCGCGGCACTGGCCGAAACGTGTGCCAAAGGCTTGCTGCTGCTGGTAGCGGTGGGGGGCACTTGCTTTGCCGCTTACGGCCTGTTTGAGTTCGTGCGCGGCAACACTATGGTGCTGTGGTTGCCTAAAGAGGCCTACCAAGGGGTGCTTTCAGCCACGTTCATTTCCCGCAATCATGCCGCAACTATGCTGGGCTTGGGGATTCTGGCTGCCACGGGATTGGCGTTGCTGCGGATTGGCGAGGTTTCGGGGCGCTTGCCGCCCCTGCAGCGCCTTAAGGCCCTGTGGTTGCTGGTGCTT
>JAIXXE010000093.1 GCA_027490875.1 Alphaproteobacteria bacterium | reverse complement strand
GTGCGTAACTTTCTGATGAGTTTTTTTGTGCAGGCCGCCGAAGGCGAAGAAGAGCTGCTGACCAACGCCGAGTTTTACGCCAAGTTTAAGCCCGAAGATATCAACCGCGCCGGGGCCGTATTCGATTTGCAAAAGCTGGATTGGTTTAATGGCCGCTGGCTGCGCGAGCGCACCGATGACGCCGCCTATCTGCAGCAGATTGCGGAATGGGCCAGCCAACGCGATATGTTGAACCAAGGGCTCTTGCTCGCTAAAACGCGTATTACCAAATTTGCCGACATAGCCCACTGGGTTGCACCGCTGTTAAGCGGCAGCTTTACGCCGACGTTGTCCGACTTTGCGCATCTTAAAACCACGCCCGAACAGACTGCCTCTATTTTGGCCGAAACCTTGGCGATAACCGAATCGAACATGTCGCTCACGTCGGCCAACCTGTGGGAGGCTATTAAGGCGCTGGAAGATAAACTCGGCCTAAAAGCCCGCCTCATTACTGCCCCGCTGTTTGTTGCCATCGGGGGCCGTGCGCAGGGGCTGCCGTTGACTGAAAGCATGGAAATCATTGGCCGCGCCCTGTGCCGCGACCGCCTGCGCACTGCGCTGAACCTGTTTGTACAGCCTAAGGTTGAGCATGAGCCAGAGACTGCCGATGGCACCGCTTAAGATTCGCCGTGCTACCCCAGAAGATACTCTGGCCTTAATTGAACTTGCGGTTGAGGCCTTTGGCGAAAGTGCCCGAGCCATTGCTGAAGATGAGTTTCAAACGATCGGCCAAGCGGTACGATGCCAACTGCATATGCTCGTTGCACTTAAGGATGACGTCATCATCGGAATGGCGAGCCTGTGTGAGAACTATTCCTACATCGACACCTACTGCCTCGCTTGGGTCGCTGTCAAAAAAGAGCACCAAGGTCAGGGTATTGGGACCAGCCTCGTTCGCGACTCTATAGAACTTGCTAAAACCCTTACCGAGCGTAAACATGGCTGCGTGATGTTGGTTTCAGCAGATAGAAACTTAGCCTACTACACACAGCTTGGGTTTAAGGGCCAAACTCAGATTCATCCGTACATCGATGAAACTTCCAACGGTACAATTTTAACCTACATCTTTAAGACATAAAAATGCTTCACCTCACCAATACCCTCACCCGCAAGAAGGAGGCCTTTACGCCGCGCGACCCCAAGCGTGTGACGATGTACGTGTGCGGCATCACCCCCCAAGAAGCCCCGCACCTTGGGCATGGCCGCGGCTATGTGGTAACCGATGTTTTGTTCCGGCTGTTGCGCCAGATGTATGGCGACGGCAGCGTGGTTTACGTGCGTAACTACACCGATGTGGACGATAAAATCATTGAAAAGGCCGCCCAGCTTGGCGTGCCGCCCGAGCGTGTGGCGAACGAGAACATCGCCACCTTTCAGCGCTGCATGACCAACCTGAACATTCTAACCCCCACGCACGAGCCGCGCATCACCACCAGCATGCCCGAGATTACCGATTTTGTGCAGACGCTGCTGAACAAAGGCATTGCCTACACCACCGCCGAAGGCGACGTGTACTACGACTTACTGAAGTTGCCTGCCTGCGGCTGCGGCTACCACTACGGTCAGCTTTCGGGCAAAAAGCCTGAAGACTTGATGATGGGCAGCCGCGTGGAGCCCAACCCGCTTAAGCGCAACCCCGGCGATTTTGCCCTGTGGAAGGCCGCCAAGCCGGGGGAACCGAGCTGGTTGCCAAGCTGGGCCAACGGTGTGGCTGGCCGCCCTGGTTGGCACATTGAATGCAGCGCGATGGCCTTGCAGCATATCGGGCCGCAGATGGATCTTCACGGCGGCGGGGAAGACCTGCAATTCCCCCACCACGAAAACGAGCTGGCCCAGAACGTCGGCGCCTTTGCCGACCTTTACAAGGATGCCAACAGCGGCTTTGCGCGGCTGTGGTTCCATTGGGCCTTCATAACGGTCAATGGCACCAAGATGAGCAAATCCTTAGGCAACTTTACCTACCTGCACGAGGCCATTGCCGACTACGGCCCCGCCGCGCTGCGTTACTGGTTGCTGCAAACCCACTACCGCAAGCCGGTGGATTACTCGGCCGAGGCGCTTAAGGCGGCCGCCAAGCCGGCCAAGCGGATAACCAAGGTGTTGGAATTTCTTCCGGTGGGTGTGGTCACGCCAGAGTTCCAAGCGAGCTTTCTCGGTGCCTTGAATGACGACCTGAACACGGCCAAGGCGCTGGCGCTGCTAAACAAAGCTCTGACCAATCAGGACTATGCCAATGTGCATTGGGGTGCCTCTTTGTTGGGGTTTTCTGCTTAATGACCCTCACCGACGCGCTTGAAACCCTGCAGCTGCTGCCCGACTGGGAAAGCCGCTACGGCTTTTTGATTGAACTGGCCAAGGTGCTGCCGCCCTTCCCCGAGGAAGCCAAGACCGAGGCCAATTTTGTAAAGGGTTGCACCGCGCAGGTGTGGATGACGGGGGAATTTCGAGCCGGCAGCTTGCAGCTTGGGCTGGCCAGCGATGCGCTGATCGTGCAGGGCCTGTTGGGGCTGCTGTGGCTGGCCTTTCAGGGCAAATCCCACGCTGAAATCGCCGCGACCGACCTGCCCACCCTGCTGGCCCCCACCCAGCTGCTCAACCACCTTTCACCCAACCGCCGCAGCGGCTTTGCAGCGGTGACAGCGCGGCTTAAGAGCCTTCAAGATACTGCTTTATAAAGGTTAACTTTTTATTTCTTGCTTTTTAGGGTATTATGCCCTAACAGAACTTTTGAATGTCGGTCATCCCGTCCGACCAACCTCAGGTGACCCATGTCGCTCTTGGAACTTTTCTTTCAGAACTTTGACTTTATAGCCATCTTTGCCGGCTTGATCATCTTACTGGTCGTATCAATCGCGAAGGGGACTGTTGTGGCCCCTTCGCTCATGCCGGGAATCGCTGCCATAGTGATGGCAGCACTCGCCATTTTTGGGGGGGCAGCCATTATGCCGCTGGGACGCTTGTCCCAGGACCCAGTCTGGTGGTTCATGATGGTGGTGTGTCTGGTCTTTGCTCCTTTGTTCATTAGACTGGGCGTGATTGGACGTAACGCAGACTCAACAGGCTTGGGCGTCACGGTGTTTTTTCTTGGCGCCGTCTTCGCCGCGCCTCTCAGCTTCCCGCTTTACTGTGTGATGCTGATGGCGGGTGCCTTTTCTTCTTGCCTCTACTACATGCTCTTCATCATCGAGCAACGACGCAGCCCGCCAATGCCCCGTGGTGAAAGTCCCGAGGGCGAAGTCCCGATGCCCCGTCCAGTCCTTCCCGAGCAACGGAGGGTCGATAGGCGAATCTAATGACCGGCCGCCGCCGCATGTGTTCCCTGATTCAGGGGCACAGGCGGCGGTAGCTGTTTTGAATAGGCTGTGCTACAGACGCGCCCATGGCCTTTACCTACACCCTGCCCGATGACCTGCTGGCCCATACCCCAGCCGAACCCCGCGACGCAGCCCGCTTGCTGGTGTGGGATGGCGCGCCGACCGACAAAATCTTCCACAACCTGCCGCAGTTTTTAAGCAAGGGCGATGTGCTGGTGGTCAACAGCAGCCGCGTGATTCCCGCCCGCCTGTTTGCCACCCGTGGCACCACCAAAATCGAGCTGTTGCTGCACCGCCCGCTGGCGGCCGACCTCACCTGCTGGCAGGTGCTGGCCAAGCCACGCCGCAAACTGAAGCTTGATGATGCCTTGGTGCTGGAAGGCGGAGCGGAGGCCCGCATTACGGGCCTGCCCGCAGGCTATGCCGAGCTTGAAGTTTCCCTACCTG
>JAIXXE010000064.1 GCA_027490875.1 Alphaproteobacteria bacterium | reverse complement strand
GCTGCCCCAATAATCATCGTAATAAAGCTCGTTACCAGCGCCAGTACAATGGTTTTGTACTTGGCTGGGATGAAGGGCAGAAACTCCTTAGTTGGCTTGGGTGCCCATACCAAAAATAGCAGCCCGCAAGCCAGTACAACCTGCATCGTGGTTTCGTTAAAGCTCACGGCCACTGGGCCAGCCACAGCGGCCCCAACCACACTCCCCATTGCGACCAGACCGACAAACCGCCAATCCACCAAGCGGTGCATGAAGCCAAGCCGGCTTATATTTTGCCAGAGCATCACGGCCCCATGCACCGGTACCACAGCGGGAACGGGCAACACCAAGCCCATAATCCCAAGCAGCAGTACCCCGCCCCCAGCTCCTGTTACAGCCGTTAAAATCCCGGTTAACGTCGTAAGGGGGATGAGCCACCACAGCTGCGCCAACAGCTCCACCTCTTCGCGCCCTCGCTTACCCGCAGTCTTACTTCACAAACCGTGGGCTGGCCTTCCCGCCCAAACAGGCTTCGGTGCGGGCTTCTACCACCTCCCAGTTCACATTGGCCATAAAGGCCTCGATGTACTTGGCGCGCTCGGCGGGCAGGTAATCAATGAGAAAGGCATGTTCCCATACATCCATGCTCAGCAGCACCTGATAGCCCGGCATATGGCCTTCGGAATGCATTTCAATGAAGTGGTTGTTCACATCGCCCGTGATGGGGTCGAGGTAGCAGATGGCATGCCCAACGCCGCGCGTGAGTCCGCAGGCCTTAAAATCGGCCAACCAGTTTTCATAGCTGCCAAACTTGCCCGCCACCAGCGCTTTAAACGCCTTGGCCACACTGTCGGTCACACCGGCCTTCAGGTTGGCAAAGTAGTAGTCGTGCACCAGCATGCCGCACATTTCAAACGCGCAGCGGCGGCGGCGGTCGGCATACAGCGGGCTCCCGCCCTCGCCGCCTTCGCGCATGGCCTTCAGCTGCTCAATCAACTGGTTGGTTTGGGTGCAGTAGCCTTCATACAGCTTCCAGTGCACCTCAATTTGCTTGTCGGAAATGCCAATCAGGCCAACGGGCTTGAATTCACTGCGGGCGGTGTAGGTGGTCATGGTGGGGGCTCCTTCTTATCGGCTTAACATAGCACAGCAGTGTCGTTTGTCACTCAGCCTCATCAACTGTAAAAAACTTCGCCAGTTTAAGCCCCTGCCCGGCATAGTTACTACCGATGCCTTGGCCGTACAGGTCGCGGCTTGGGCCCGTCAGCCGCTCGTACACAAACCGCCCCACCCGTTGGCCGTGGCGCAGCACGCAGGGCACGTCGTGGGCGCGCACTTCCAGCACGGCGCGTGTCCCCACCGACTTCAGACTTCCCACATCCGGCCCTTCCATCCCCCAGCCTGGGTCAAAGAAGCCCGCATAATGCAGCCGCAACTCGCCCACGCGGGTGTCGTAGGCCACCAGCTCGGCACTGTAGCCGGGGGGCACGGTAATCTGTTCCAGACTCACAAAAATATAGAACTCTTCGGGGTAGAGAATCAGCGACTGACTGGGGCTGGCCATCAGCGGTTCCCAGTAGTCGCGCCACGCATGCTGGCCAATCTTGGCCAGATCCACCGCCTGCGTATGCGCCTTGGCCTTATACCCCACAATCCCGGGCATGTTGGCCTGCTTGCTGGGCGAAAGGTCAATCGACATCCACAGCCCCTCGGCAATCTTGGTCTGGTTCACCTGATTGGGTTGGCCGTGCAGCAACGGGGTGTGATCGTGCAGCGCTAACAGCTCGGTATCGTTCAGCACCGTTACGCCACGGCGCAGACGCAGCTGTATCAACCTGTCGCCCTGCCGTACCCGAATCGGGAAGGTCAGCGGCATCACCTCCAGCCACAGCGGCCCATTATAACCGGGGGGGACGGTATCGAAGGTCTCGCCTTCATTGGTCAGCAACCGCACGAACACATCCAGCCGCCCCGTGCTG
The DNA here is from genome assembly GCA_027490875.1 of Alphaproteobacteria bacterium. Lineage (GTDB taxonomy): Bacteria > Pseudomonadota > Alphaproteobacteria > UBA2136 > UBA6156 > JADCGN01. The sequence continues at coordinate 11,258 of JAIXXE010000064.1, read as the reverse complement.
CTCTTGGGGCTGGCCACCCCGCGTACGTCGGCAGGTAGGGTGAGGCCTTCCTGTAGCGGAATCATATACACGGCGCCGTGCTCCAGCAGCCGCGGCTCATCGAGGCCAAAGTCGTACATAATCAGGGGGCCAATCGCCTCCTCAACCGTCTCTCCCGCCATCGGCAACACGCTGGCCTGAATCCGGTACGCCTTCCCACCCAGCCTTAAATCAAGGCTACTGGGCTGTATCTGCCCAGCCAACAGAGGCGAGGCTGCATGAATCGCGCCTTCAGCGACCAATGCGGCAAGGTCGGTATCGGTCAGCACCCCGGGCCCGGCAGGTGCCATTGGGTTAGGCCCGGCCTTCGGTCGCTTCGCGCGCCGCGCGGGCGCGGGCCATGCGTTGGTACCATTCTTCCAGCAACAACAAGACAGGGCTGGCCACGAACACACTGCTATAGGTGCCAAGCAGAATCCCCACAATCAGCACCATGGCAAAGTCATGAATCACCTCGCCGCCAAACATAAACAGCATGAAGAGCACCAGCAGCGTGGTGGAAACTGTCATGATGGTCCGCGACATGGTCTGGTTCACGCTCTGGTTCAGCACTTCGGTAAGTTTCTGGTTTGGGTAACGCTGCCGGTTTTCCCGAATCCGGTCAAAAATCACAATCGTATCGTTCAGGCTATAGCCAATCAGGGTTAAGATTGCCGCCAGCACGGTCAGCGTCACTTCGGTTTGCAGCAGGCTCATAATCCCGATTGTCAGCACCACGTCGTGGATTAAGGCCAACACGGCCCCCAATCCGTAGCGCAGTTCAAACCGGAACCACACGTAAATCAATATCCCGATGGTTGCAAACAGCATGGCCAACGCCCCCTGTACGCGTAGCTCACCACCCACTTGAGGGCCAACAAACTCAACGCGACGCAGCTCGGTCGCGCCCAAGGTGGCTTCCAGCGCAGCCTTCACCCGTTGCTCGGCCATCGGGGTCTGAACCTGCGGGTCATTCGCACCAAGCCGGATTAAAAAATCTTCAGGGCCGCCATAATTCTGAATGGTGGCAGCGGCAAAGCCACCTGCATCCAGGGCCTCGCGCACCGCGCCAATGGAAGGCGCGGACGCCATTTGCACCTGCACCAGTTTCCCGCCCGAAAAGTCGATGCCAAAGTTAAGCCCACGAACGAGCACGAGCCCAACCGCTGCGAGGCTTAGCACAACGCTGAACACCACCCAAAAGCGGCGCCAACCCATAAAGTTAAAGTGGGGTAGATGCTCAAACGGGCGAAGGGGAAAACGCATGATTAGGCTACCTTACGGGTTTTCCAGAGACTATAGCCAACCCCTGCGGCAAGGATCAGGAAGGTTACGCTTAGACCAACGGCGGGTGGGAACTTTTCCAGACCAAGCAGCGGCGCCACAAAAATCTTAGACCCAATAAACACCAGCAAGACAGCCAGTGCATATTTAAGATACTTGAACCTTTCTACCATGGCAGCCAATGCAAAATACAGGGCGCGCAGGCCCAAAATTGCCATGATGTTGCTGGTGTAAACAATGAAGGGATCGGTTGTGATTGCAAAAATTGCTGGGACGGAATCCACGGCAAAAATAACATCGGCAATCTCGACCATAATCAGCGCGACCATCAGCGGCGTCATCCACCAGACCAACTTGCCCGTCTTGGGGTGAGGCTTACGCACGTAAAAGCTCTGACCATGCAGCTCTTTGGTAATACGCGTATGCTTGCGTAACCAAACCAGCAGAGGGTTTTGGTTAAGGTCACCTTCATGTTCGGCAAAAATCCACATCTTGATGCCCGTAATAATAAGAAAGGCCGCAAACAGATAAAGCACCCACTCAAACTCGCTCACCAGCGCAGCACCAAGCCCAATCATAATCCCACGCAACACAATCACGCCTAAAATACCCCAAAAGAGTACCCGGTACTGATACTTAGGGGGGATGCCCAGCACCGTGAAAATCATCGCAATCACAAAGACATTGTCGATAGCCAAGCTCTTTTCAACAACAAAGCCGGTTAAATACTCCAGCCCACTTTGCTGGCCCAGTTCCCACCAAACCCAACCCCCAAACAATAAGCCAAGGGTTATATAGCCTGCACTCAGGAGCAAGCTTTCTTTTACTTTAATCACATGGTTATCGCGGTGCAAAATGCCCAAGTCCAGCGCCAGCAGAACCACGACCATGAGCAAGAACCCAAGCCACATCCACAGGGGTTTGCCCAGCCAATCGATAAAGATAAGTGAAAGGTCCATCTATGTCTCCTTTATAAAGGCAATGCCGAAGGTCTGGCGCGTTTGTACCAACTTAAAATCATCCAGCGCGTTAAGGTCACACTGGTAAACAGGCTTACCAACAGCCCAATACTAAGTGCCACGGCAAAGCCCTTGACCGGCCCGCTGCCGAACAGGAACATCACAAACGCGGCGACCAGCGTGGTCACGTGACCATCCAGAATGGTGCGGAACGCCCCTTCAAACCCACCCAAAATTGCGGCCAATGGTTTTTTGCCTGCCGCCATTTCTTCGCGCATGCGTTCAAAAATCAGCACATTGCTATCCACCGCCATCCCTAAGGTCAGCACAATCCCCGCCATGCCCGGCAGCGTGAGGGTAAAGCCCATACTGGTCATCACCGCCACCAACAGGGTGAGATTAAACAAGACTGCCACATTCGCCACCACACCAAACAGGCCATAGAACAACCCCATAAAAATCAAGACTGCAACCAAACCAAGGCCCATGGCCAGCAGCCCGGCCTGAACACTGTCGGCCCCAAGGCTCGGCCCAATGGTACGTTCTTCCACCACGGCCACCTTGGCGGGCAGTGCTCCTGCATTCAATACCGCGGCCAAATCCTGCGCTTCTTCAGCAGTAAACGAACCCGAAATCTGCGCCCGTCCGCCTAGAATCGCCTCACGGAACACCGGCGCCGAATACACCTTGCCATCCAGCACAATCGCAAAACGCTTGCCAACATTGTCGGTGGAAAGTTTGGCGAAGAGTTGAGTACCACGGCTGTCAAAGGCAATATCAACCGCTGGGTTGCCAAACTGGTCAAAGGCGCTGGCCGCACTGGTGAGCATCTGGCCCGTCAGGCTGGGGCGGCGCTGTACCAGCAGCGGCTGTCCGCGTTCATCTTGCAGCTGCAACAGGCCCGGCGGTACTAGCCCGCCATTGGCTGATTGCTCGTTAACCAGGTGAAAATTAAGCTGGGCCGTCTTACCAATTGCAGCCTTGGCACGGGCCACATCGCGTACACCGGGCAATTCCACAATCACCCGTTTGGTGCCCTGTTGCTGAATCACCGGTTCAGCCACACCAAATTGGTCAACGCGTGAGCGCAACACCTGCACCGTTTGGCTCAGCGCTCGCTTGCGCAGTTCAACCAGAAAACTCTCGCCGTAGGTTAGGGTTATGGTATTGCCCGTTGCCATGGTGACGATGACCTGTTCGGGCGTTAATTGCTCTTGGAGCAAGGCGAGCTGGGTTGGGTCGCGCAGGGCAAGGGTTACGCCTGTGGCGCTGCTGCCAAGCCCGCTGTAGCCAAGGTTTTTACTGCGCCCAAGTTCGCGTACCTGGTCTTCTAAATTTTCGTAAGCACGGGTTAATACATCGGCTTCGTTCACTTCCAGCACCAAGTGGGCACCCCCTTGCAAGTCCAGCCCCAAGGTCATGGCGTGACGTGGCATAAAGTCGGGCAGCATCGCGCGCTGCGCGGGCGTTAGCAGATTCGGCAGCGTGGCCGCCACACTCCAGACCAGCGCAAACAGGACCGCAAGCCTAAGCCAGATAGAAAGGTTGGTGCTGTTCACCGTAAACTACTTCTTGCGTTTAACGTCAAAGGTCTCTGTTTGGGGCATCCAGCCTTTGCTTTCATCAGCCGAAAGCACTTTTTTAACGCTGGCCCGCGCCACACACACCATATCTTCGTGGTTGACTTTCAGGTGCAGCAATTGGTCGTTCACCTGCTTCACTTCACCAATCAGGCCGCCGTCAATCAGCACCATATCACCTTTTTTTAAAGCTTTGACCAAATCGACATGAGCCTTGGCCGCAGTGTTTTGGGGGCGAATGATTAAAAAGTAAAAAATCGCAAAAATAAAAACAATCGGCAGGTAACTAAACAGCATCACGCTCCAGCCCCCGCTTGCCGCTGTGGTGGCAGTGGCATCCTGCGCCCAACCAGTACTCATCAGTAAATCCAACATCACGGGTATCCTTTGTTATGCGTGCAGAGTTAGGCTTTAGGTACCGCACCCTACCCAAAAGGGGCTTCTGCGTAAAGGGCTCTCTGCCTCAATTCTGCCACTTAAACCTGCCATTGCGGAAAGGGGTCGGGCATCACGGCCGGTTTTAGGTAATGGCTTGGCGCGGCGTCGGGCACCAAAGCGGCTTCAAGCGCGGCCCGCAAGGCAGCGCGGTCAAGGTCAACGCCAATGAACACCAATTCCTGACGCCGGTCGCCCACCACGGGCCTTAGGTAATCCAGCATCATCAACTGCCAGCTGCGTTCTTGCGGCCAGCGCTCTTTGGGGATGGCCGCCCACCAGCGCCCAGCCCCTTTGGTGGTGCAGAGCGCCCCCGCCAAGCTTAACTCGCCCACCGCATCGGGCCGCGTTGCCAACCAGAAAAACCCCTTGGCCCGCACCAAGCCCGGCCATTCCTGCGCCAGCACAGCGGCCAACTTGGCGGGGTCGAAGGGGCGGCGTTCTTTAAACACCATGCTCACCACGCCGTATTCCACAGTTTCGGGCGTATGCGCATGGGGTTCAAACAGTTCCTGATGCCAACGCGGGGCGGTTTCGGCCTGCTCAAGGTCAAACAATGCGGTATGCAGAACCTTTTCGGGGTCAAGACGCCCTTGAACAGTTTCGTAAATCTTGGCGCGGGGGTTGAGCGCACTCACCACACCATGCACAGCATCCAGCTGGGCTTGGGTTACCACATCCACCTTGTTAATCACCACCACATCGGCAAACTCAAGCTGGTCGGTCAGCAGGTCAACCAACGTACGGCTATCCTCCTTGCCCGTCTCTTGGCCGCGGTCGCGCAGGAACTCGTGGCTGCCAAAATCATTTAACAAATTGTGCGCATCCACCACGGTTACCATGCAGTCAAGGCGGGCGCAGTCACTCAGGCTCATGCCAGCTTCGTCTCTAAACTCAAAGGTCGTGGCAATTGGCATGGGTTCTGCCACGCCCGTACCTTCTATAATCAACGTATCGAACTGGCCGCTGGCAGCAATTTCATTCACCGCCTCCAGCAGGTCGCCGCGCAGCGTGCAGCAAATACAGCCGTTGCTAAGGGTCACCATCCGCTCGGCGGTGCGCAGCGTATTGGGCCCCTGCCCTGCGGCTACCAACTGGGCATCGATGTTCACCTCGGCCATGTCATTCACAATCATCGCCACCTTAAGGCCGTGGTCGGCATTGAGCAGGTGATTCAGCAGCGTGGTTTTACCAGCCCCCAAAAATCCCGAAAGCACGGTAACACTTAACCGAGAATCTTTAATCGCTCGCACAGGCATGGGGTCGCTCCTTCTTAAGCTTTCACCATACCCAACCTGTCAAGCCCCCCCTTAATCGGGCCCAAAAGCCCCACGCAATGGTCCTATTTCGGCAGAACCTTTAAGGGGTCAACGGCGCGTGCATTACGCCGCAATTCAAAGTGCAGCTGAGGGCTATCGACGTTCCCGCTCTGGCCACTCACGGCAATGATTTGGGCTTTCTTCACACGTTCACCCTTGCGCACCAGCAAGTGATTCGCGTGGGCATAGGCGCTAACCATGCCGCCGTGGTCGTGCCGGATTAAAACCATATTACCGTAGCCACGCAGGCCATTGCTGGCGTAAAGAACCTGACCTGAATCGGCAGCCAGAACGGGAGTATTAAGGGCTGTTTCAATGTTAATCCCCGTATGCGCAACGCCATTACCCTTTTCGCCAAAGGGCTTGAGTATTTTACCCCGCAAAGGCCACACCAAGCCACGCTGGCGGGCAGCGTCCCTATCAACTTGGCCGCGCCGCAATTCGGCCCGTAGCTTATCATTTTCCGTGATGGGCTGCGCAGCCCGCAAGGGCTGAACGGTATCAGCATTGTCTGTCCCCTTGTCGGTGTCGAGAAGCGGGCGTTCAGGGCCGGCTGAGCCATTATTCGGGGCATCCAACGCAGCACGCGCAGCGGCAATGGTGGCGCGGGTCGCTTCAACCACGCCTAAATCGGCGGCAGGGCGTAAGGTTGGCTTGGCCTCGGTAACACCAAGCTCTGGTTCGGTCTGCGAGACCGGAATGGCAAGCCTCATTCCAGCTTGCAGGGCTTCAGGGCGCTCAAGGTCGTTGGCGGCCATGACGTCCAGTACCGAAACACCATACTGGCGGGAAATCCGGAAAATCGTTTCGCCCGTCGTCACGACATGACTTGGGCCTTGCGCAGGCCGATCGGCGGGCGCAGTGGCAAGGCTGGGGCCAGCTGCTGGCTCTAGCCGCGCAATTTCAAAACTGCGACTAATCGGCTGGGCAATTCTAGGAGTTGGTAACGGTTCGGCACGTGGTACTACCAGTAATTCGGGCGAAGCTGCCTCTGGTGCCGCGGCTGATGATGGCGGTTGCAGGTAACGGCCAATGGCGGCGGTAAGGCTGCCCGGCGTCGCAGCCACACGGCTGCCCATCGGCGGCAAGCGCAAGGACTGGCCAGGCGTAATATCGGCCACACCGCTAAGCCCATTCAGCCTTACCAGTGTTTCGGGAGAGGTTTGCCGCATGCGGGCAATTTTAAACAACGTATCGGTTTCCTTAACCGTGTAGGTGTCATCCGAAGCAACGTCCTCTGTTGCAACCACGGTGGCAGGCCCGGCAGCGGGCTTTAAGTTGGCCAAGGCTGCCACCGAGGGGGCAGAGTGAGCAACCTGGTCGAGGTCTTCTTCCTGCAATCCGGCCAGCGGCACCGTCGGGGCCGCAGGCTGGGCTACCACGACAGGCTGCGCAGCCACGGTGACCATAGGGCGTGCGGTGCTGCTGCCTACGGCATTGGCATTGCGCTGCCAGTCGCCCTGAATTTTGCCTTGCACCACGGGGGCTGGCGCGCCGGTGGCTGAGCAACCAGCAACGATCCAGGGGCTCGTAGCCACGACAACCAACCCCGCCAATCGTAATGCCCGCATCCGCTTTGCTCCTTTTGTTATGCTAAAGATAATTCATCAACAAACCCAGCACCACGACCAGCAGCAGGCCAAGCGCCACCACCATGGTCAAGCCATGATAGTAACGGGCCAGCCAGTCGCGGTAGCGCGTACCACCACGCCAAAGCAACCAGGCCATCAGGCCAAACCGAAAGCCTCGCGCCACCAAGGCTGCCGGTAACAACCACAGGGGGGCCGCACCAAGCAAGCCAGCCAGCAACATTAAAAAACCAAAAGGCAGGGTTGCCACACCCGCTGCCAGTAGCAACAAAGGGGCGTAGCCATGCATGCCTTGCTGAATCATCAGCACCGCCGTGCCTAGCCCGCTATTGCTCAGGCCCGCCAGTACGCCGGTAAAGGCCAGCAAGGCCCCCAACACATACAGCGCGCCACCAGCCACCACACTGCCCATCGCGGCAGCTGCGGCATAACGCCATGCTTCATCTGGGCTTAGCAAAACCTTATCGGCCACCAGTAGGTCGGCCCTTATGTTAAAGCCAAAGGTCTCAATCAAGCCAGCATAGGCAAGCCACCCGCTGGCCTGCGGCGTATTAAGCCGATGAACGATGTGGTCCTGCAAGGCAAGCATAGGGTTACTGTAGCGAAAGAAGCCCCGCCGCGTAAGCCAAGAAAGGCCCACAGCACGGTGGTTCTCTGCCTTGGTGTGCCCTATAAAGCACACCCCCTTGTTACACTTAACGAGCCAAGGCCCAGCTTAGGTTTGTGCCACGACGCTGGCCGTGCTGTTCACCCCACCTTTAAGGCTGGCTGTAGCCAGCAGTTGCCACTTTTGGTTGGCAGAGATCTGGGGCAGCCCAAAGCTGTAGTTTACCGCCGTACCCGCCAACAGGCCAAAATAAAGCTCGGCCGCTTGCTCGGGGGTGATATCGGCAGCCAAGGCCCCTTGCGCTTCCCCAAACTTAAGCAGTTGGGCCATTTGGGCACGGATTTTGGCATTAATCAGTTTTAAGCGTTCGGCCAACGGGGCTGCCTCGCTCGCTCCACCACCAAGCATCAGGCGCGCCAGGCCGGGGTGACCTTCCAAAAAGGCGAGATGCTGTTCAAACACCATCTGCAGTCGGCGGGGCGTAAGGTCGGTCTGTTTGGGCACGGTGTTAAGCGGCCCCAGCAGGTTGGATTCCATATAGGCCGCGATGGCTTCAAAGATTTGGTCTTTGCTCTCGTAATGGCGATAGATAGCCCCATCGGTCACATGAATTTCCTGCGCAATCCGCTGAACCGTAATCCGGTTGGCAGGGTTTTCGAGCAACGTCGCAACAGCTTTAAGAATTTTTAACTGACCCGGAGTCATTTCGGCAGTAAGCGCCATAACATTTTGCTTTCTTGTAAAGTAAGCAGCTGTTTACTTCAGGTTGAGGGGGGCGTCAAGGGGGCCTGCCCCTCGCGTCGTCGCTCGCGGTTTACTGTGTGATTCCCAACAAAAAAGCCCCCAAAGGGGCTCTTCTGTTTTACCGAAGGCTACTTAATGATGCTTGCAACCACGCCAGCACCAACCGTGCGGCCGCCTTCGCGAACAGCGAAGCGTACACCTTGGTCCATCGCGATCGGGGCAATCAGCTCCACATCCATGGCGATGTTGTCGCCTGGCATCACCATTTCAACGCCATCGGTCAGCTTGATGCTCCCGGTCACGTCGGTGGTGCGGAAGTAGAACTGCGGGCGGTAGCCGCTGAAGAATGGCGTGTGACGGCCACCTTCTTCTTTGCTCAGCACGTACACTTCGCTCTTGAAGCTGGTGTGCGGGGTGATGCTGCCAGGCTTGGCCAACACTTGGCCGCGCTCAACGTCTTCACGCTTGGCACCACGCAACAGCAGGCCAACGTTATCACCAGCCTGACCTTGATCGAGCAGCTTGCGGAACATTTCCACACCCGTGCAGGCAGTTTTTTGGGTTGGGCGGAGACCGACGATTTCGATATCTTCACCAACCTTTACAATCCCGCGCTCAATCCGGCCGGTTACCACAGTCCCACGACCGGTAATGGTGAACACGTCTTCCACTGGCATCAGGAAAGGCTTGTCAAGCTCACGCTCGGCTTGCGGGATCCAGGTGTCAACCGCAGCCAGCAGCTTGCGCATGGCCTGTTCGCCCATTTCGCCGCTGTCGCCATCCAAGGCCAGCTTGGCGCTGCCGTGAATGATGGGGGTGTTGTCGCCATCGAAGTTATACTTGCTGAGCAGTTCGCGGATTTCCATTTCCACCAGTTCCAGCAGGTCCTTGTCGGCGATGTCGCACTTGTTCAGGAACACCACAATTTTAGGCACACCCACTTGGCGCGCCAGCAGAATGTGCTCGCGGGTCTGTGGCATGGGGCCGTCGGTGGCGGCAACCACCAGAATGGCGCCATCCATTTGGGCCGCACCGGTGATCATGTTTTTGACATAGTCGGCGTGACCGGGGCAATCTACGTGCGCGTAGTGGCGGTTGGCGGTTTCGTACTCAACGTGGGCGGTATTGATGGTAATCCCGCGGGCCTTTTCTTCAGGCGCGCTGTCGATGGAGTCGTAGCCACGGAATTCGCCAAAGTACTTGGTAATGGCGGCGGTCAGAGTGGTCTTGCCGTGGTCAACGTGGCCAATGGTGCCGATGTTGCAGTGCGGTTTGTTACGGTTAAAGGTGGCTTTTGCCATAGTTTTTTTCCTCGTTCTTGGTGGCCTTGCTAGGGCCTGGGGTTACTAGATTAGGGACACGCCGAGCATTGTGTGCCTATCGCAACGGCTGGGCGGTGTATGGAAGAATTTGCGGGGGCTGTCAAGCATTGGTACCGATAAAAACGATGTAACAGGAGGGCTAAGCCCGCAAGCCGAACATATCCGGATTGTCACTCTGAGCCCCCGCCTGCGCGGGGGTAAACTCTGCGAAGAACCCAGGTCTTTGCGCGGTTTGATGCAAGGGCACGTGACCCTAACTTTCCTATTTCCTCTGGCGCAAAAGCGCCAACGCCACCCCTGTCGCCACACTCACATTCAGGCTTTCAACGGCACTGGAAATGCCAATCTTGGCCAAGTGGTCGCAGCTCTCGCGCGTCAGGCGGCGGAGGCCCTCGCCTTCGCTGCCAACCACCAAGCAAATTGGCTGCTGTTGGCCCTTCATTCCAGCCAGAATGGTGCCAAGCTCGGCGTCTGCTTCACCGGCCAAGCCAATGCAAACGTAGCCATTTTCCTGCAGCATCTTAATGCCATTGGCCAGGTTGGTAATTTCGGCCACAGGCACGCTTTCCAGCGCCCCAGCAGCTGCTTTGGCGGCCGTGGCATTCACGCCAGCGGCGCGGTGTTCAGTCACCAGCACGCCACCGGCCCCAAAGGCGGCGGCACTGCGCACAATGGCGCCTAGGTTATGCGGGTCGGTCACTTGATCAAGCGCCACCAGCAAGGCTGGCTTGGTCGCCAGCAACTCTGGCAGGCTTGGTTGATGCAAATTGCCAACCAGCGCAGCCACACCTTGGTGCACGGCATCGGCAAACTCGCGGTTAAAGTCTTCACGGGCTTTAATCTGAACGGGCCACTCGGGGTGGGCCGCCAAAACCACGGCCAGATCGCCGGTAGCTTCCGCCATCAGCCAAACCTCACGAACCTTGCGGCGGCCATTGTTAAGAGCTGCTAAAACAGCATGATGCCCGACCAACCAGCCATCGCGGTTGGCCAGAACTTCGGCTTCCTCGGCGCTGGGTTTACGGTCAAAATTGGCCTTGCCGCTGGTTTTTTCTGCGTAGCGAGGCCGCTTGGCATCGCCCCATGGCTTGCTTTCTGTACCATCCTCACGCGGCGCACGTGGGGTGTACGGGCGGGCCGGACGGTCGCCGAAATCCTTACGCGGGCCGTAGCTCTTGCGCTCGCCAAAGGCTGGTTTGTCGCCAAAATCCTTGCGGGGGCCATAGCTGCGCGGGCGTTCGCCGCCTTCGGTGCTACGCGGAGTGTAAGGGCGAGCTGGACGGTCGCCCTCAGCACGCGGTGTATACGGGCGGGCCGGACGGTCGCCAAAATCCTTACGCGGGCCATAGCTGCGGGGGCGCTCACCGCCTTCGGTGCTACGCGGAGTGTAAGGGCGGGCTG
>JAIXXE010000173.1 GCA_027490875.1 Alphaproteobacteria bacterium | reverse complement strand
CCCCAATAAACCGCTGGCCGATTTGGGCGGCAAGCCCATGGTGGTGCGCGTGTATGAACAGGCTGTGCAGGCCAACGCAGGCGCCGTATATGTCGCCGCGGGTGATGACGCCATTGCCGCCGCCATTCAGGCCGCAGGCGGGCAGGTGGTGCTGACCGACCCCGCCCTGCCCAACGGCAGCGAGCGCATCTGGCAAGGCGTGCAGCGCCTGATGGCGCAAGGGGTGCCGCAGCCCGAGTTTATTATTAATGCGCAGGGCGACGAACCCCTGCTGCCGCCCGAACTGATTACCCAAGCCGTGGCCGCCCTGAAGGCCGACCCAAGCGTGGATGTGGTGACCTTTGCGCATAACGTGACTGACCCCAGCGACATCAACAACCCCACCAAAGTGAAGGTGGTGACCACCCGCAGTGGGCGCGCGCTGTACTTTTCTCGGCATGCCATCCCCTACGGCGCGGCCGAAGCGGGGCTGCCGCTGTTGCGCCACATTGGCTTTTACGGCTACCGTTATGGGGCGCTGAAGCGCTACATCGAAACGGGCGAAGGCAAACTGGAAAACATTGAAAAGCTGGAGCAACTGCGCGGCCTCGAGCTTGGCCTGCATTACCATATCATCACCACCCCCCACGAACCGATTGGCGTGGATACCCCTGCCGACCTTGAAGCCGTGAAGCGCCTGATGGGGTTGATGCAGCACTAAAACGCCAAAGGCGCCTCTGCTGAGCAGAGGCGCCTTGGTTAAGCATCGTGGGTTTGGCTTACAGGAAAAGCACGGTACCTGTAACCAGAGTGAGCAGGGCAACGATAGAGAGAACTCTCATGATTGATTGCTCGTCCAGACCAAACCAGTAGCCAGAGAAGAACCGGCTCTTGGTAATCTCGAGAGTGTCGAAACCGTTCAGCTCTCTTCCCCCCTGCTTCTTGACGATGATGTAGTTCTGCCCATTCGGAAGGCTCGCAAGCCTTCTTGCAAAAATTGGCAGCCATTTGCTCCAAGCCTTCCAATAGACGTCATCTTTGATGCGCCAGGGTTCGAAGTGGCGAGGCCAGAACTCCACGGGCGTCACGTTTGCCTTGCCTCTGGCCATCAAGTCCTCGATTACATTCTCGATGACACCCGCCTCTTTTTGGCTGAAGAGCCCGTGGAGGTCTTGTACGGACGGTGTCTGATCTTCGGGCAGTGCGCCTAAGCTAGGGAACTGTTGAGTCAATTTTATCTCCTGTAGTAGTGGGTAGTGAAACGGAAAGGGTAAAGCCATAGATTTGGCTTCAACATAGTGTATACTACAGTTTAATAGGCATAGCAAGAAAAATATGCTAGCTGGCACATATGCACCCCCCCTACTGGCCCCAAGCCTGCGCGCACTTGGCTGCGCGCGATAGCGTACTGGCGGGCCTGATTGCCCAGTGCCCCGCCAGTGTGGTGCGTAGCCGCGGAGCGGCATTGGAAACCCTGCAACGCGCGATTGTGGGGCAGCAGATTAGCGTCAAGGCCGCCGATGCCGTGTGGCAGCGCTGCGTGGCCCTGCTCGGCCACCCCAACGAGGCCGCCCAGTGGCTGGCCCAGCCCGACGAGGCCCTGCGCAGCTGCGGCCTGAGCGGCCAGAAGGTGCGCTATGTACGCGGCATTGCCGCGGCCTTTGCCGAGGGGCGGCTCAATCCCCACCGCTGGCCCCATCTTCCCGATGCCACGGTGCAGGCTGAATTGGTGGCGCTGCCGGGGGTGGGGGTGTGGACGGCCGAGATGTTTTTAATGTTTCACCTCACCCGCCCCGATGTACTGCCGTTGGGCGACCTTGGCCTGATCAACGCCTTTAAGCTGCACTATGGTCAGCAGTGGCGTACCCCCACCGACTTAAAAGGCTGGCAGGGGCGGGTAGTCCGCTATGCCGCCAAACACTGGGCCCCCTACCGCAGCGTAGCAACGTGGTACCTGTGGCGCAGCCTCGACCCGCACGAAGTAGGCTATTAACAAAAAACCCTGCCAAAGCAGGGTTTAAAGTAATAGGGGAAGGCTTACGCGGGCAAAACATGCACGTACCGGCGGTTCTTGTAGCCGGTGGTGAAGGTCACGGTGCCATCAGTCAGGGCAAACAGGGTGTGGTCGCGCCCGCAGCCAACGTTCTGGCCGGGGTTGTAGGCTGTACCGCGTTGGCGGATGATGACGTTACCCGCGATGGCCAGCTGGCCACCAAACAACTTAACGCCCAGCCGCTTACCGGCGCTGTCGCGCCCGTTACGGCTAGAACCACCAGCTTTTTTATGTGCCATGAATGTATCCCTTCGTTACCGAGCTATTTGGTTGTAATGGCTGTAATTTCAAGCGTGGTCAAGCTGGCGCGGAAGCCATTCTTGCGGCGGCTGTTCTGGCGGCGACGCTTTTTGAAGATAATGACCTTCTTGCCTTGGCTGTGGGCCACAATCGTGGCAGCCACAGTGGCCCCTGCGACCACAGGGGTACCCAACGTGATGGCACTGCCATTGCTGACCAACAGTACCTCACCCAAAGAAATGCTGCTGCCAACCTCGCCTTCGAGGCGATTCACGATAATTTTGCTGCCCATGCTGACTTTCAGCTGGTGCCCGCCGTGCTTGAGAATGGCGTACATGGCGTTAACTTTCAATGCGTTAATAACGTTGCTGGCCTTGGTGTGCCATGGAATGACGCTTCTTTAGTCAGGGTTGGGGGGTGATGTCAATGGTTTTTATGGGGCCCTGTCAGGAATTAAGGTCAGGATTGGCGGCTCTGGCCCCCATAAAGAACTGCAAGAGAAACCAAAAAAACATGCTATTTCGCCTCACTAACTGGACTGTTTTAGGTCTGACAGCCTTTTACGTCGCAGAAGGCGTGGGCGCATTGGAGCGTGGCCAATACTTCCCTACCCTACCGCGGCTGGAGGCCAGCGCGAGTGACCCATCGGCCTGGTTAGGCGCTGCGCATTGGGGTATTACGGCCCTCACGCAAGGGGTTGGCCAGGCGGCAGAGATCCATAACCTCACCGGGCAAGGCTTTAGCATCGCCCCGCGTATCTCCACCCAGCAGACCCAGCAACCTTACCGCCCCATTCGGCTTGGCGCCTATGCCGAACCCGAAGCCACCGAAGCAATGCCCGGTATCCTGCGCCGCCTGACTGTTGGCTATTACGGCGGGTAGTTAAGCCTGGTTGCTTAGGTAGTTGCGCGTCTGCTCCGCGACCTTACTCCAGCGTACCGCGCCCGACTTTCCGCTCCAGCTCTCTTAAAAACTGCTTGCTTGGCACATCGGCCCCTTGCTGAGCAAAATCTAGCGCGCGGCGCCAGAGCTTGAGGGCTTCATCCTGTTGCCCAAGCTTGAAGTACGTATCGGCCAGATGGCTTAAAATCTCAGGCATTCCCGGTTCTTGCTGGGCCGCCATTTCTAGGTAGTGTTGCGCGGTTTCGTAGTCGCCCTTGCGGTAGTAGGCCCAGCCGATGCTATCGGTAATCGCACCATTGTTAGGGGCCAGCAGGTGCGCTTGCTTCAGTAACCGGTAGGCTTCCGTGAGGTTGCGGCCTTCATCCACCCATAAATACCCAAGATAATTAAGCGCTTCGGCATGGCCGGGGTTCAGGGCAATGGCCTGCTGCAGGTCGGCTTCGGCGGGCTTGCTGCGCTTGGCCATGGCCCAAGCGGCTCCACGGGCAAAGTAAAGGTCGGCCTGCCGTTCTGGCAGAGTGGAACTTGGGGTGGCGGGCAGCAATTCCAGCAGCCGTGTGGCGGCCTGTGCGGCTGTCGTGTAGCTGCGGTTGGCCATCGCCAAGGCTAGCAGGCTCTGCCACCCCAGTGGTTCTTGAGGATAACGCGCGGCCAACGCCTGGCCCGCTTGCAGGGCTTGGCGCCGCACGCCGGCGTTGGTGGCTTGCTGTGCCTGCAGTTCGTTAAGCCGCAGTTGCGCCATAAACCCAAGGCCGTCGGGCCGTTTGGCCAAGGGTTGATAGAGCGCACTGGCCTCGGTACTTTGCTCGAGCGTATCGGTTACGGCGGCCAGGTAATAGGTACGCAGTGCCAGCAGCCATGGGTCATCGGCGGGCAGCAGCGAGACGAGGTTTAACAGCTGTTTGGCCAATAGCGGAACATCCTCGGCCCAGGCTTGCAGGGAAAACTCCAGCAACGCGGCGGTTGCATGGTTGCCCAAGCCACCCGCCTTAAAGCCCGGCAAGGGGGCATGCGGGCTGCCCTGAAAGGTCACCAGTGGGCTAAGCGTTGGGTTTTCCGAGGCAAAGGCAGCGACCGCGCGGGTCTGTTCGGCGGCCGGAACCAGCGGCAGATAGTCCAGCAACGGCAACAGCGCGCTGGGGTATTCAGTCACCACCCCGTGCAGCAGTGCCAGCGCCTTGGCGTCATCTCCTGCGCTGCGCCAGAGCCGTGCCGCGTGCCAGCGGCCGCTCCACCCCGGTAGCGAGACCTGCAGGTGCGCGGCCAATGGCCCTGTCTTTAAGCCGCGTGCGGCATCGAGGTAAGCCTGCCAGATGATGCCAAGCGGCAGCTGAATCTTTTGGGCTCGCATACCTGCCAGCAGGCTGCGTGCGCTGGGCGTATCGGCCTTGGCCAGTGCCTCGGTGAGGCTTAGTAACACCGCCAGCGGTGGCCTCGCTTCGGTGGGGAGGCTTTGCGCCAACCGCAGGGCTTCGGTAGTGTCGCCGTCGGTCAAAGCGGCTTCCATGGCCCGCTGGCGCAGGCCGAGGTTATCTGGGTCGTCCACCAAGGCGCTCATCAACCCTTGCCGTGCGGTGCTTGGGTCGCCGGCTAGTGTCCCCACCACACCTTGCAAGTACCCCCCGAGGCCAACCCCTGCCTGCATGGCTGCTGGTGGCGGGGTGCTCGGCCCCGCCCACCCAAACGCCACTACGCCGCCCAGCAGCAACAAAGGAATGAGGGCCAGCATCGGGTTAAGCAGAAGCCTTGGGTTGCCGTAGAAGGTAGTGGCTGCGCCCTTTTGGCTCGTGATAGATGCGTGTCAGCAGCTCGGCCAACACGCCCATCCCTAGCAGCTGTACCGCCAGTACGATCAGCATAAAACCGGTCAGCAGCATGGGGCGGTTTGCAATATCAAAGCCCAACAGCTTCAGCACCAGCAGGTACAGCAGCATCAGCCCACCCGGCACCAAAGCCATCAGCCCTACATATCCAAAAAAGTGCAGCGGACGCTGTAAAAAACGCTGAAAGAAATAGAGTTGAATAATATCCAGCGCCACCCGCAGGGTTTTATCCAGACCATACTTGCTTTCGCCAAACTGGCGTTTGTGGTGAGACACCTCCTGCTCCACAATCTTCGCACCATACTGCATCGCAACAGCAGGGATGAAACGGTGCAGTTCACCGTAGATTTTAAGCTCATCGAGCAAGTCGCGCCGGTAAGCCTTCAGGCTACAGCCGAGGTCGTGCAGCTTCAGCCCCGTAATGCTGGCGATCAGGCGGTTGGCAATCCGACTGGGCAGGTTGCTGGTCAGGGCATTATCTTGGCGGCGCTTGCGCCAGCCCGAGACAATATCGGCGCCGGTGGCTTCCAACGTCGCCAGCAGGGCGGGGATGTCGGCCGGGTCGTTTTGCAGGTCGCCGTCCAACGTGACCACCACCGCACCTTGGGCGTGGTCAAAGCCGGCCTGCATCGCCGTGGTCTGGCCATAGTTCCGTCGCAAATAAAGTGGCCTAAGTTCGGGGTAGCTGGCCACGGCCGCTTGCAGCGCGGCTGCGGTGCTATCGCGGCTGCCATCATCAATCAAAATCATTTCCCAGCGCAGCGGCAAAGGGCGCAGCACGGCGGCGATCCTTTCCAGCAATACCGGAACATTGTCAGCTTCGTTGTAAAGCGGGATGACCAACGAAAGGTCGGGCGAAGGGTTCAATGCCGGAGGTGTCATGAGCGTGGGGCCAATGTTGGTGAGCGTTGCAGCGTTTGTAGCGGGGCTAGTAGCAACAGGCAAGTCCCCGCACTGCAACGGGCATCGACCAACAGCCCACTGCGGCTGCGGTCAAGTTCGGCCAACAGGGGGGGGATATCCTGCACTTCGGCCACCACCCAAAGCTCGGGCGTACGCGCCAGCAACGGCAGGATTTGGAGGGGGTGATCGGTCTTTTCAAAGGGCTTGCCACTGAGCAACAACAGCGAAGGCTTATGCAACCCATGGTGCACCACCACACTGGCAGGCGGCAACTGCCGCAGTGTGCTGGCAACCCGTGCCAAGGGGGCCTGCGTATAGGCCCAGACCAATGGCACCACGCTGTGTACGATGAGCATCAGGGTGGCGGCCCACGCCATAATCAGGGCCACCAGCCAACGGTACCGCCCGCGCAACAACCCCGCCAGTAGGGTGGTGGTGAGGAACAGCCCTCCGCCCACCAGCGGCATGCCCCACCCTAACGGAATGGCCTGTTGCAGCACCGCATTGGCCAGTGGGTCGGGCAGGGGCCACGGGAAGCCTAACCAGAGTTGTGCCAACGCGGGCAAGCCCGTAAGGCTAAGGTTTTGCATGCCTTGCAACACCGGCCCTAGCAGGCCAAGCACCCCTGCCAGCAAAGCCCCCCCCAGCACCCATGGCAGCACGGCCCATACGGGGCTACGCCGTGGGGCTGTAGGGGTGCTAAGCACCCACCCCACCAACAGTGCCAAGGCTGGGTAGGCTGGCACAATGTAATGCGCTAGCTTGGTGCCGCTAAAGCTGAAGAACAGAATATAAATCACCGCCCACACCGCAGCCAGAGCAGGCAGCGCAACCGCAGCCTCCGGGCTGGCCAGTAAGGCGCGGGCGCGCCGCGGAGTAGCCGCCTGCCACAGCAGCCGCAAGGCGCGCGGCAACAGTGCCACCCACGGAAAAAACCCCACCAGCAGCACCAGCAGGTAGTAACCGGCAAAGTCGCTCTGGCTGTTGCCGAGGTCGCCGCCAAAGCGCTGCAGGTTATGCACCATAATGAACTCATAAAAAAAGCCCCAGCCATGCTGGCGCGCCAGTAGCCAGAGCCACGGTAGTAAAACCAGCCCCACCACCACCGCCACTTTAAAAGGGGCCAACACCCGCCATGTGGCCGCGCGATTGGGCCGCGCCCATAGCACAGTAACCCCCACGATGCCGGCCGCCAGCCAGCCAATCGGCCCCTTGGCCAGAAAGGCCAAACCCGCCAACACCCCTGTAATGGCCCAACCCCAACGGCGCAGGGCCTGTGCCTGAAGCATGGTACGCACCTGCCGCCGCAGCGGTGTGTGAGAGGTTTGCGCCGTGCGTGGAAAGAGCAGCAGCAGCACCCATACCGTAAGGGCGAGGCTAAAAAAGTTAAGCAGCCCATCGGCGGTGGCTGCCCGCCCAACCACCAAAAAGCTTAGGTTCAGCCCCAATACCGTGGCGGCCAGCAAGGCCCAACGACGGTTGCCAGTCAGCCAGCCAATGGCGCCGCCTAACAGAATAATGCTGCCCAACGCGCCTAGAATACTCGGCAACCGGGCGCCCAGCAGGCCCCAGTCGCCGGGCATGAAGCCGGCCCCCGTGAGACCAAGGGTGAGGCTCTGAACCCAATAGATGAGGGGTGGTTTATGGTAACGCGGTTCGCCGTTGTAGGTCGGCATGGCCAGAGCCGCCAAACCGTGTTGGCTTGCGGCTGCCTTAAGCTCTTGGGTGGCTTGGGTAAAGATGGCTTCATCCACATCAAACAGCCCGTAGCTGCGGTTCCCGAAGCCGTACAACACAGTTAACCCTAACAGCAACAGCCCGACCCACAGCCCCCACACCCGCTGCTGTCTCCGCGCTTTGGCTGGTTTCCCTTTGGGCCCCTTGGGCTCTTTGGGTAAGTATGGCTGGGCTGTCAGCGGTGCTACGGCGGGTGAGGGAACGTTAACGGGCACGATGAATTGCCCCCCATGCCGCCAACGCCACCGCCGCCCCAACGCCTGCGCCTGCTATCACATCACCCAAGTAATGCGGCGTAACTGCTAAAAAGCGGCTGGCCCCAAACACACAGGCCACGGCCAACAGCGGCCACCGCCAGCGTGGCAAACCCAGTGCCAACCAGGTAAAAATCACGAATGTACTGGCCGTGTGGCCGCTGGGCAGGCTCCAGAAGCTGGCATCGAAGCCCAGCGGCTGGGCAAGGTAGGGGTCGGCCCCATTCCACAGCAATTCTTTGGGGCGCGGGCGGCCAATCAGGATTTTCAGAATAATCTGGAGCAAGCCCGTGGCCAGCAACATCGGTAAAACAGTCAGGCATAGCCGCGTGAGCAAGGGTTGCTCGGCCCACCCCGCCAACCAGCCCCGCGCCCCGCGCAGCCACGCTTGCAGCTGCTGCCCCGTTAAACGCAGCGCCTGCCAAGCGCCCTGTAGCCCGCCTTGGTACAGCGCCAGCCCCAAGGCCACCCCCAGCAGCGCCCACACTTGCGTGCGCCCCAAGGCCAGGCCACTGAGGGCGCGGATGGCACGGTTAAACCCATCGTGGTAATGCGCGTAAAGCCATCGCTGCAGGGCAATATCCAGCCCGCTGGCCCAAAGGGCCAAGCCAACCCCAAGGCCGCATAACAGCACGGCGGCCGCGCCAGCGGGTGTGGTAAGCCTGTGCTGCCATGTCATGAACGCTGTTGTAACGTATTTTGTGAAGGAAACCCAGAGGGATTGAAGGGGGAGGGTCACCCGGCGTGTGAAACATAGCTGTGACCGTGAAGGCACAGGCGCCTCTGGCGTTAGCAGTCACAGCTGGCCAGCTGCTGCTTCGGGCAGCAATTGGGCTGGCCCACACCCGCCAGAGCTTTTAGCGTCGGGCTCATGCACAACGGACTAACCAACGGCGTATCACAGGCTCCTCAACCCAATGGGGGTGTTAGCATGCTCACGCTCTTGCTCACGCTACAGGGCGAAAGCGGCCAACAGATTGCCTTGGCGTTAAGCAAGCCAGAATGGCTGGGCTTGGTTTCTAACTTTACCCGTATGCCACCGCTGGAACGCACCCGCGTGGGCCATAGCATTCAGGCGGCAACGGCCCAGAACCCCTTCCCAGCCCACGGTGCCGCGCCCAGCCCCGCCGAGGAAGTAGCCTGCGACGCCTTTGTGAGCGACTGCCTGTTGTTGGCGGCCTTGGCCGAAGCCACCACCGACCGCGTGTTACAGGGCACCTCTGTGGCCAGTTATCGCGTGAATGCTGGAAATCAGGTGCGTGCGCAGCTTAACTAGCGTATCGTAAGCCATGCTTGATTACCTTAACAGCCTGCTCCAGCCGTGGCGGCGGGTGCCGCGAATGGAATTTGTGATCGCGTTAACCATACTTTCTCTGCCCGGGCTGGTGCTGATGCTTGGCGGGTTACTGGAAGGCGGCAGTGGCATGTTTGGGCCCCTGCTGGCCGCACGGGAAGCGCTGCAAGGCGCCGTACCAACCGGCCTGCCGCAGGCAGGAACCCTGATGCCCACCCTTACGGGGCCTGCAGCACCCAGCACGGCTTTGGCCAACACGGTGCCGCACCCTTTCGACGCCACGGCCTTGGTGAATGCGCTGTGCCTGCTGTTGGTCACCCCCTATGTACGCGGCCGGTTGCTGGATCTTGGCTGGGCAGGTAGCGCCATCAGCATGGGCGTACTGCTGCTGCAAGCCAGTGTGCTGGTGGATGCCGCGCAGGCGCTGGCAGGTTTTACGTTGCCCTACGGCTGGGTGCTGCAGGGCCTGACCATGGTCGGCTATCTGGCGCTTAGTATTTTGGGCAGTCGGGCGCGACCACCTGTGCATACCCGCATGTTTCAACCCAACCGAGCCGACCCCGATGATTTCCCTCGGCTCTAGCCCGTGGCCCGTAAACTTAACCCGTAACCCGCTGGCGGGGGTGTGCGTATGTGTGGATGGCCCCACCGCCAGCGGCAAGGGCACCTTGGCCAAGGCGCTGGCGCGGCACTGGCGGCTGAAGTTTCTCGACACCGGCACCCTGTACCGCGCGGTGGCATGGCACCTGCTGCAGCAGGGCCTAAACCCCACCGACCACACCGCTGCCGCCGCTGCCGCCACGGCTCTGGCCGCGCCCGGTGCCTTCGATTTTCATCACGCAGGCAATAATATCTTTGAAGTCAGCGTGTTGGGGCAATCGGTTGGGGATTCGTTGCGGAGCCTGGCCATCGGGCAGGCAGCCCCACTGGTGGCGGTGCAGCCTGCAGTACGGGCGGCTTTGCTGGCGCTGCAACAGAACTTCGTGGCGCAATGGCAGCCGCTGGTTGGAGTGGTGCTGGATGGCCGCGACACCGGTGCGCGGATTGCCCCTGCCGCCCAAGTGAAGCTGTTCCTGACTGCCAGCTTGTCCGAACGTGGCCGGCGGCGTTGGCTGGAGGTTTCGGCCAACGGTCAGCAGGTGGCACTTGACGATGTGACTGCCCAAGTGGCCGCCCGCGATGCCCGCGACGCCGAAAACCTCCTGCAAACCCCCGATGCCGTGGTGTTGGATGGCACCACCGCCACTGCGGCCGCAGTGCTGCAGCAAGCGATTGCGGCGGTAGAAGCTAAGTTAGGTCGTACAGTGCCAGCCGCACCCAGCGGGGCGTGATTCGGCCTCTTGGCAGGCGCGTTGGCGATTTCTCTTGGCAATTTCAGGGTTTTCGCTTATCATTCCACCCCGCAACGGCCAGAGCATGCGCGGGCCTACACCAACGGGGGATAAACACCAATGAGCATCAAATTGCCGATTGAAGGGCTGGAGCCTCTCACCACACGTTCGGCGAAGGAACGCGGCTACCCCGACAAATACGCCCCTACCGACAAGGAAGAGTACATGAGCTTGAAGCAGCTCTGCTACTTCCGCGATTTACTGCTGCAATGGCGCAAAGAGCTTGAAGCAGGCAATCTTTCCACCATGCACGACCTGAAAGAAAACAGCGCCATTGAAGCCGACCTGACCGACCAAGCAACCCTGGAGTACGAACAGACGCTGGAACTGCGCAACCGCGACCGCGCCCGCAAGCTGATTAACAAGATTGATGAAGCGCTGGAGCGAATCCGGCAGGGTGACTTTGGCTTTTGTCAAGAAACGGGCGACCCAATCGGGATTGGCCGGTTGCTGGCCCGCCCGATTGCTACCTTAAGCATTGAAGCCAAGCGCCGCCAGGAGCGCAAGGAAGTTAGCTACGCAGGGTAAGAATATGGCATTGCCTGTGCTTCAGCCTGTGCCACACCTAGAGCGCCTGCTCGCGCCTGACGAAGTCATTATCTATACCCCCAAGTTGCACCCGTTGTACGGTTGGCCGTGGCTCCTTGGTGGATTGGCCGTGGCGATTGTAGGTTGGTGGTTCAAGCCATTAGGGCTGGTGGCTGCAGGCCTGTGGGTGGTGTATTGGTCGCCGCACAACAACTTTGAAGCGGCCGTGACAACGCGGCGTCTGTTGTTGCGCCAAGGCCGCATGGCCGTAGAGACCGAAGGGATTCTGGGCAATAACATTATAGAATGGCACGTCACCCAAACCTTTTGGCAGCAGGTTTTAAGGGCTGGTTCGCTGCGGTTGGTCTTGAAGGATCGTGAAGCCCACCGCCCGCTGGTCTTGCCATGGGTCTTTCACCCTTTTACCATCGTTGAGGCCTTAGAAACCCTGCAATTAAAACCGCGTGAAGACGACCAAGGCCCTTCGAATGTCTGAACCAACGCACCAAGCACCCAGCGAAGTACGGGTCAGCGCCGACCGCCGCACCCTCACGCTGCAATGGCCACAGGGCCAGCAGGCCCTAAGTGCCCATCGCCTGCGCGTAAACAGCCCCAGCGCCGAAGTAAAGGGCCATTTTGGCCAAGGGGGAGTCGTGCCCGTGGGTAAGGAACAGGTCACCATTAAGGCCTTGGAACCTGTGGGCAGCTATGCGCTTAAAATCATTTTTTCCGATGGCCACCAAACGGGCCTCTACACGTGGACTTACTTGTACGGCTTAGGTTCAGGGGGCTCCCATGCGTAAGGTTGATGTGGTCTGTTGCTTGGCCCTTGCTCCTCTACTCGGTTGGGCGCAGCCAGCCCTGCTGGTTGAACATGCCAGCACCTACCCCGCCGCTGCGGGCGGTGCGGCAGCCGTGCAGCTAACCTTGGCGAACGTAAGCCCCAACCCTGTGGTGCTGCAGGGCGTCAGCACCACGGTTGGCCCCGCGCAAGTGCGGCAACACCAGCTGCAAGCAGGCGTGCAGCAGCTGGTGCGCGTGCCCACGCTTACCGTACCCGCCCAAAGCCGCGTGCGCCTGCTGCCGGGCGCCACCGAGGTTTACATCGGGCCACTGAACCAGCCGCTGGTAGCGGGGCAGGAGTTCCCGCTGTTGCTCATCCTCCCCAGCACCACCCAAGCGGTACGGGTGCAGGTGCGCGGCCACGAGTAAACCCCCCGCTGGCGGAATGCCAGCGAGGGGATAACCTAGTGTTCGATTGTTTTGCCCGGTCGGCCTTTCAGCGCCGACCAGGCGTTGAAAATTTGAATCGGGCACTGCCGGAAGTCACTATCCGGCAGGGGCACAGGACCCAGCGGCACCCGCGTGGCCCACACGCCCTCAAACAGGGCTTGGGCTTCGGCGGGGGCCGTTACGCCGCCCTTGCCAGCAAGCCAGATAACGTATCTGGCTTGCCGAACAGTCTTCGGCAGCAGGTAGGCCGCGTAGGCATTCCCTGCTGCTGCGCGGCGTTCCACAGCCGAGACAGCCGCAACAACGCCCGCGAAGTCAATGTTCAGTGCCATGGACCCTCCTTTCTGCCCCCCCAAGCTGGGGGGGCGGCTAAACGTTTCGTTGGCTCAACTTTATTTGATACCATTGTAGGGCCGCTGGGCCCCTTGCGTAACCCCCCCCGCTTGCGGGGTTGGAAGGCGCTGTTGGTAGTACCAGCTTGGCACAAGGGCCACCAAGCCACCAATCGGGCTATCCCTCACCCATTGGATGCGGTTGTAGTTGGCCCAGAACTCGGTGCCGGCAGCGCGCTGGGCCTCGGGGTCCTGTTGGTGGGTCAGCATCGCTGTCAGTCGTTGCAACCACGTCAGCATCGACGGGTTTGGCTCAATCTTACCAGCCTGATTGAACAGGCGGGTTGCCCACTCCTGCTTCGTGTCCTCAGCAAGTCGGGCCAACTTCACCATCACCCGGATGTACTCCCGGTCATAGTCAGGTAGGCTCGGCAGGCCAGGGTCGAACAGTAGCGGCGGGCCAAACAGGCTGATGCGCTGCTTGGTGAACGCTTCAATGGCGTACCAAACCCTGTAGTGCGCCTTGGCAGGGTCTCGTATCGCATGATACAGGTGGGCAAATACCTGCTCCTCCCGTACCTCCCAGTCATTCAGGCGCGGAAACGTCAGCCGAACATGGCAGGCCGTCATCGCGTCGGCGAACCGAAGGGCAGGTGCCCCCGGCACCTCTTGAGACGAGAGTAAGGCACGTCTGGCGATTTGTGCGACTTTCACTTGGTTTGGATGACCGTATCGGGCCAAGAAGGAAGTCAGCAAGCGGGCGGATTTCATGCACTGAGTGGCCGTAGTGGGGCCGGGCATGGGGAACCTCAGGGTTGGCCACCCCAAAAAGGGGGGCTGGGAAAGTTAAAAAAGATTAATGAATACATTCCACAAACGCAGGGCTTTGGCAAGCCCCCCACTTCCTGCTACAAAGGGGCCAATGACCCTTTTTCAGCCCGCCTTCGCCTTCGCCCCCGCTGGCGACCAGCCCACGGCCATTGCCGACCTGTGTAGTTTTTTAGGAGAGCAAAAGCGCCGCGACGCCGTACTGCTGGGCGTGACCGGCAGCGGCAAGACTTTTACAATGGCCAACGTGATTCATCAGCTCAACCGTCCGGCCCTGATTCTGGCGCACAACAAAACGCTGGCCGCTCAGCTGTATGAAGAGTTCAAGGCGTTCTTCCCCAACAACGCGGTGGAGTATTTTGTCAGCTACTACGACTATTACCAGCCCGAAGCCTATGTACCGCGCAGCGACACCTTCATTGAAAAGACCGCGCAGGTGAACGAACAAATCGACCGCCTGCGCCACAGCGCCACCCGCGCGCTGCTGGAACGTCGCGACGTGGTGGTGGTGGCCTCGGTCAGCTGTATTTACGGCATCGGCGCGCGCGAAAACTACGCCGAAATGGTAATAAGTTTGCGCAAGGGCGATGTGGTTGACCGCGAACTGCTGCTGCGCAAGTTTTCCGACCTGCAATACACCCGCAACGATATGCTGTTGGAACGCGGCAACTTCCGCGCCAAGGGCGAAGTGGTGGAGATCTTCCCCAGCCACCTGGAAGATGAAGCGTGGCGCATCAGCCTGTTTGGCGATGAAATTGAAAGGCTGGAGCGTTACGACCCCTTAACTGGGGAAAAGTTAGGGCAGCTGGAGCAAGTCTGGATTTACCCCAACAGCCACTACGTTACCCCCAAACCCGCCCTGCATCGTGCCATGCAAGCCATCAAGGCCGAACTTAAAGACCGTTTGGCGTGGTTGACCACGAACGGGAAGTTGCTGGAAGAACAACGCCTGCGCGAACGCACCACCTTCGACTTAGAAATGCTGGCTGCTGCAGGGTTTTGCAATGGCATTGAAAACTACAGCCGCCACCTCACCGGTCGTGCGCCGGGCGAGGCGCCGGAAACGCTGTTTGATTACCTCCCCGACGACGCGCTGTTGTTTGTGGATGAAAGCCACGTGACAGTTCCCCAAATCGGCGGCATGAGCCGCGGCGACCGCGTGCGCAAACAAACGCTGGTGGATTACGGCTTCCGCCTGCCCAGCGCGATTGATAATCGCCCGCTGGCGTTTGAAGAATGGGACGCACGGCGCCCGCAGACCATCTATGTTTCCGCCACCCCGGCACCCTACGAGCTTGGCCTGGTCAAGGCCACCCAGCCTTGGGCGATAACCGAGCAAGTGGCCCGCCCTACAGGGCTGGTCGACCCCGAAGTAGTCATTAAGCCCGTGGCGGGGCAAGTGGATGATGTGCTGCACGAAATTAGCCTCACGTCGGCCAAAGGCTTCCGCACGCTCATCACCACTCTTACCAAAAAAATGGCCGAGCAGCTCACCACCTACCTAAGCGAACAGGGCGTGCGGGTGCGCTATCTGCACAGCGATATCGAAACGCTGGAACGGGCCGAAATTGTGCGCGACCTGCGCCTTGGTGCCTACGATGTGTTGGTGGGGATTAATCTGCTGCGTGAAGGACTGGATTTGCCCGAGGTGGGGTTGGTGGCCATTCTGGATGCCGACAAGGAAGGATTTCTACGCAGTGCCACCAGCCTGATTCAGACCGTAGGGCGTGCCGCACGGAACGTGGAAGGGCGGGCGGTGCTCTATGCCGACACCATCACCGGCAGCATCCGCACCATGCTGGCAGAATGCGACCGCCGCCGTACCCTCCAGCTGGCATTTAACACCGCGTACGGCATCACGCCCACCACCACCATCCGCACCGTGGGCGAGGGGATTGTTGGAGCTGCACGGCAGCCCGATACCAAGCAGCAGCGCCGCAAAGCTGAAGGCAAAATGTTGAGTCTAGGGATAGCGGATGTTCCCAAAGAAATCGCGCAACTGAAAAAGCTGATGTTCAAGGCCGCCAGCGATTTGGACTTCGAGCAGGCCGCTGCGCTCCGCGACCGCGTGCAGGAGCTGGAAGCTTTGGAGCTGGCGCTGGGCGGCTTAACATCCCCCGATGCGCTAAACACTTGATTGCGTAAGCCACGGGTTCTCCACACCTGTGCCGCGAACAGCACAGGGGGTTCTTTGTCAAGCATGAAGGAATCGGCCTCCCGCAACCATAGTGTTATAAAACAGTGCCTTGCAAACGAACAGCAGCGCTACTTTTTTAGGCAGAAGCTCGCAGACCCTTACGGACTATGGCGCTAAGCCTACCTATCCCCGCCCTTATCCACCAAGTTATCCCCAGAGAGTGGGGGTAACTCGCAGGGTGATAATCTTTCAGATATTTGGGCGTACGTCCTTGGCAAATACCTAAGGCCGCTGGTGTGCCAAGCCGTTACGGGGTCGCAGAAAGTTCTTTTACGCACTCCGGCCTTGACCATGGCAGCATCTTGGGGCAAGAGACGCTCGGTAGGGCCCGTAACTCAGTTGGTAGAGTGCCTGCTTTGCAAGCAGGATGCCGTCGGTTCGAATCCGTCCGGGTCCACCAGTTTGCCCTGTTAAGGGCTGACTCCAAATTCCAGCGGAACAACCCGTTCAGTCAGCGAGCGAAGCTAGCATCAAAATTTACGGGTAATCCGTCCGGGTCCACCATTAAGAACTAAACTCCCATTGATCAATACGGACGGAAGAACCGCCCGCCGTAGGCCGGGCTACTGCTTCAATCCAAACCCATGCTTAAGTTGCCACCATGCGGCGCCGACCATGACCGTGAGCATGGCCAGCAAGACTGCAACGCAGACCACGATATTGACATCGCTGTAGCCCAACAGCCCGTAGCGAAAGCCGTTCACGAGGTAAAAGAGCGGATTGGCATAGGTAATGGCCTGCGCCCACGCGGGCAGCGCGTGCACCGAGTAAAACACCCCGCCCAAATACACCAGCGGCGTAATCACAAAGGTTGGGACAATACTGATGCCATCAAAACTTTTGGCATAGATGCCGTTAATCAGCCCCCCCAGCGCAAACAGTGTGGCCGAGAGCAGCAGGAACAACAGCACAAACATCGGGTGCGGCATCCCCGGCAGAGCAAAACAAAACGAGACCAACAGTACCAATAGCCCTACCAATACCCCGCGCATCACGCCGCCCGCAATGAAGCCGAGCAGCATCAGCCACGCCGGCATGGGTGAGACGAGGATTTCATCAATGCTGCGGACAAAAAACTTGCTCTGAAAAAACGAGGTCGCCACATTGGAAAAGGCGTTGGTCACCACCGCCAGCATCACCAGCCCCGGCACCACAAAGGCCATATAGGGCACACCACCCACGGCGCCGATTTTACTCCCCAACACCGTGCCGAACACCAAAAAGTAGAGCACCGACGTAACCATGCTCGGCAACAGAGTTTGTGGCCAAATCCGAAAGATGCGCACCATGTCCTTGCGCAGCATGGTGTTCAGCGCAATCAGCAGTTGGGCGGGGCTCATGCGGCGGCTCCGGCTTTGGCGGCCGTGAGCTGGAGGTAAACCTCTTCCAGCCGCCCACCTTTAAAGGTTTTATCGTGAGGATTTTCCTTGGTCACGGCCATCAGGTCGGCCATGCGGCCATGCTTTATTACGCGCCCTTGGTGAATAATTGCGATGTTCTCGCACAGCGCTTCGGCTTCTTCCAGATAATGGGTGGTCAGTAAAATCGTCACACCTTCGCGCACCAAGCCTTGTAAAAAATCCCACATGCTGCGGCGGAGTTCAACGTCCACACCAGCGGTGGGCTCGTCCAAAATCAGCAATTGGGGCCGCTGCACCAATGCGCGCGCAATCATCAGGCGGCGTTTCATCCCGCCCGAGAGCGTGCGGGCCGGCTGCCGTAACTTTTCACCGAGGCCCAACCCCTGCAATAGTGTGGTCGCCCGTGGCAGGGCTACGCGCCGGGGGATGCCATAGTAACCCGCCTGATTGACCACAATATCCAGGCAGGTCTCGAACGGGTTAAAGTTAATCTCTTGAGGAACAATACCCAAACAGGCTTTGGCGGCCGTAGGGTCGGTGAGGGCATTATGGCCAAACACGGTGATCTGGCCTGCTGTAGGTATCACCAGGCCCATCACAGTACCGATGAGAGTTGTCTTGCCTGCCCCATTCGGGCCAAGCAGTGCATAGAACCCACCTTGCGGCACGGTGAGGTCTACCCCAGCCAACGCCACGGTACCGGTGGCATAAACTTTCCGCAGCGCACGAATTTCCAGAGCATTCATCATTGCCGAGCCTAAGGGCCCAAGCCTTAAAACGCAAGCCAACATATTCCCACAACCAAGCAT